>NZ_JAMPSX010000018.1:0-37548 GCF_028484875.1 Providencia sp. PROV032 | reverse complement strand
TTTTTCCATATTTTTTTCCGTTCGCTCAGCTTTCCATCAAATTTGACTTAGATAGCTAGTTTTTCCAGCGTTTTGAACCCTTCTGCTTTGAGAACAGGCTGTAATCCTTTTGCGTTGTCATCCATTAATAAGCAATATGCGAAGTTTTCTTCCTCTGAACTGGCGATTTCTTCTTGATTATTAATGAGCCAAACGGTTCTTCTGGCAATTGCAGAACCTGAATCAATAAATCGAGTTCCATTTGGTAGCACTTTTTCGAGTTCTTCTATTAATAAAGGAAAATGTGTGCAACCCAAAATAACGGTATCAGGCGGCTCTGGCATTCGAATCCATGGCCTAACAGTTTGAGCGACTTCATCGAGTGGTAAGGTTTCCCCATGTAACTTTCTTTCTGCGAGTTGAACTAATTCCGCAGAACCGAGGGAAATCACTTTACAGTCTGTAGCAAACCGTTCGATCAGCTCTTTGGTGTATTCACGGTTTACAGTGCCTTTCGTCGCCAATAAACCCACCACGCCATTACGCGTTAACTTGGTTGCGGGTTTAATGGCTGGAACAACCCCAACAACTGGGAACGTAAAATGCGCTCTTAAATTAGGGAGGCTGACCGTACTTGCGGTATTACACGCAATAATCGCAATGGTTAAAGGATGGTTTGCAGCTATTGCATTTACGATTTGATAGACCCTATCAATAATAAACTCTTCACTTTTTTCACCATAGGGAAAAGCTTCATTATCGAATGCATAGATATAGTGTGCATTCGGGATCAATTTTTTGACTTCACGGTAAACAGATAACCCGCCCACTCCAGAGTCAAACACTAGAATGGTCGGGCGAACAGATAGGTTGTTATCAGAAGTTGTAGCTTCCTGTAAGGAAATATTCTCTTCCAGCGGTGCGATAACCATACGCGGTCTCATAGTCTTTATCGAACATATTAGCTATTTTACCACGAATTGTGAGATGTGAAGTGATTGGATATGCAGCGGTGAGATCCCAGATGCTAACGCCGCCGACTTTAGTGCGTTGATAAGTTTCATTGGTATCATAACGACTGCCTATATATTGGTAAGTCAACCCCATATCTACAGCAGCAATGTTCCAATCTAGCTGGTATTTGACTTGTTGTTTTGCTCTACGATTAAGCACTTTATTTGTTTTTTCATTTCTTGGGTCTAGATACTGTAGCGTGAGTTGATGACTAAATAGGCCTGTTTGTAATTCACCATTCCACTCGACACCTTTAATCTTTGCCTTACCAATATTGTTATAAGAACTAGCATAAGTCACTGGATCTGTAGTGAAATCAATCAGATTAGTTATCTCATTTTCATACCCAGTCAATTGCCAAAATAATAACCCTGTTTCACCTTCTAAACCTATTTCCCACTGCTTACTTTCTTCTGGTTTTAAATTTGGATTTCCTTTAATGTTCCATGCAACATTATCCGTATAAAGCTGACCTAAATTAGGGGCTTTATACGCTGTAGCGTAAGAACCGATTAGCTTATATCCATCATAAAACTCCCAACTTAAACCTGATTGCCATGTGGTATGCCAGTTAAATTCAGAATAGTGATCTGAACGCACTGCTCCTTCCGCAGTAACAGAATCGATCAGTGCATATTGACCTGTAAGGTAAATACCTGTGTTATTGACGGTTTCTTTTTTACTTGTCATCGTATAACCACCGGGCTCAATGCTTTGACGTTGATAATCAACCCCGGCACTGATATTTCCTTTTTCTAATCTATAGCTATTACCCCATTGAAAGTTGTATTGGTCTGATTCATCAATTACAGAACCGCTACCATACCGCCCATTGTGATAGTTGTAGTTGTAATCTTTCATGTGACTATAGCTACCAAGCAAACTTGTAGAGTATTTACCATTAGAATATTTCAGCCCTGACTCGTATGTTCTACTGTATAGCTTACGAGTGTCTGCTGGTGTGCCATCATAACTCGTACGATTGTCATAGCCATAAGCACGTGCATAAGCAGAAAGATCGGAAGAGAATTGATGCTCAACACCTAACCATAATGTTTTATTCAAAAAACCATCTTTATCAGGTTGAGGTCCTCCCCCTGTGTTTCCTCTCGCTTCAACATCAAACCCTTTTGTATGGGTATAAGCTCCGGCAGCTGTTACGGTTGTATTCTCTCCGATTTTTTGCTGAGTCGAACCGTTATAGTTTTGGTAGCTGTGTGAGCCAATACCTGCATTTAAGGTTGTACCATCGTTATCACGGCGAGTAATAATATTCACTACACCACCAACGGCATCAGAACCATAGACCGCAGAGCGTGCGCCGCGAATATACTCAATGCGCTGTACCAGAGAAATGGGGATTTGGCTCATATCAGATGAACCTGAAATGCCCGCCTGATTCAAGCGAACGCCATCAATTAACACCAAAACGTGACGTGACTCTGTACCACGTATAAATAAGGAGCTTTGTTGACCCATTCCGCCACTTTGTGAAATATCCACCCCCGGCAAGCGCCTTAATACATCTATTACGGTATTGGATTGCCAATGGTCGATATCTTCACGAGTGACCACCGTCACTGGCGCTAATATAGAAGAAATCGGTTGTTCAAAACGATTGGCCGACACAACGACTTGGTCAGCTTGGTTATTTGCACTTGCCAAAAAAGAAGTAGCGCACAGCACTGCCAACGCAGCGGCCGATAACGGCAGCGACTTTTTATTATTCATTATGGTTACACTCGGAAAATCAATTTAATTAACATTCCGCGAGGTTGAATATAAGATCCGCGCGAATATTCAACAAAGCGATGAGATGTGTGGTAGGTATCGGACTTTTACCGTTGCGCGTCAGTCTTGGACTTACACCAAATTCCCTAAACCACAGCCTATTATCGTAAGTTGAATAGTAGTGAGTGTCTACGGATGGATAATGAAAACTGGACATCTTCGCCGCTTTCCCTACAATTTCGCTCCTGATACGAATTTATTACTGTTTTATGGAGCCAAACATGCCAAACACCTTGCATACTGAAGACTACGAACAACAGCTCGTAGAAAAAACGGATCGTTTAAAGGCGATGATGGCTCCTTTTAACGCCCCAGAACCTGAAATATTTTCATCTCCCACATCCCATTATCGGATGCGTGCTGAATTTCGCATTTGGCATGAAGGTGATGACCTGTTTCATATTATGTTCAATAAAGAAACAAAAGAGCGTATTCGTATTGATCAGTTCCCTGTCGCAAGTCAGCTTATTAATGACATGATGGCGACGTTATTGCCGTTAATTAAGCAAAATGAATTACTGCGCCATAAATTATTTCAAATTGACTATTTATCGACACTAAGTAATAAACTGATTGTTTCGATGCTTTACCATAAAAAACTGGGTGAAGAGTGGATGGCCGAAGCAAAAGCGTTAAAGGCTATTTTGATTGAACAAGGCTTTGACGTGCAGTTGATTGGCCGAGCGTCAAAAACAAAAATCATGTTAGATAATGATTATATTGATGAAGTATTACCTGTGATGGGTAAAAAAATGGTTTATCGCCAAGTCGAAAATAGTTTTACGCAGCCCAATGCGCAGGTCAATATCAAAATGTTGGAGTGGGCAATTAAGGCAACGCAGAACTCGACGGGTGATTTATTAGAGCTTTACTGCGGCAATGGAAACTTCTCTTTAGCATTAGCGCAAAACTTCGAACGGGTATTAGCCACTGAAATTGCAAAACCTTCTGTAGCAGCAGCTCAATATAATATCGAAGCTAATAATATTGAAAATGTACAAATTATTCGCATGTCCACAGAGGATTTTACCCAAGCCATGCAAGGTGCTCGTGAATTTAAGCGTTTGGAAGGTATTTCTTTAGCCGATTACCAATGCAATACCATTTTCGTTGACCCACCTCGCAGTGGCTTAGATACCGAAACGGTGAAGCTAGTTCAGGGGTATGATCATATCCTATATATTTCATGTAACCCAGAAACACTATGTGACAACTTAGTTGAGCTGACTAAAACCCATAAAATAGAGAAGTTAGCGTTATTCGACCAATTTCCTTATACCCATCATATGGAAAGTGGCGTATTGCTAAGCCGCTATTAATTAGCTAAAACTCGTTTACTGAACTGAAAACAAAGATGCCGCACTTCATTCATTGCGGCATCTTATAGAAGAAAAACCATATAACCTTAGTTTTCGACTTCTTGCTCGAGTGCTAATTCCGCTTTTTCTTTCTTACGTGCTTTCCAGCTTGAATACATCCACAATGCAATAATGACAATAAAGGTTGCAGGGATAAAGTTAGAACCTATTTCAGGGTTTTGAACACGCAAAATCGCGGCATAGCCAAATAACCCAATAAAAAAACTACCTGCAACAAATTTTGGCAGCCCTATCGGCATGGCTTGATGCAAATAGCGTTGGTGTAAACAATATACCGCCAATATCAAGGTTAAAATTGGGAAAAATGAAAAGTCGACCAACGAGTTAAACAACGTTGAAAACGTCCCATGGGTTGCAAGGCCAATCACAAAGGCTAGCAATAGTGTGCTTCTTTCATAACTTTTTTGATCCGTCATTGATTCTCCTTATTATTTAGTGAGATCTGGGGCAATTTGATTTTGTTTTTCCTGTTCCCGGCGGTACCAGTAGTAGGCACCTTTCGCTATCATTCTTAACTGTAATACCAGCCGTTCTTCGAGATTTCTGCGTTTTTCTTCATCGATATCAAGCGCTTCAGCACCTGCGCTAAAGACAATCGTAACCATCGCCTCTGCTTGCATTTCAGTAAAATGGCGAGGCATACGGCTTTCCAGTTCAAGGTAATCGGCCAATTCCGCAATAAAATGTTGAATTTCCCGAGCGACCGCTGCACGAAACTCAGCAGATGTTCCCGAACGCTCCCGCAATAATAACCTAAAGGCGTTAGGGTTATTACCAATAAACTCCATAAAAGTTGAGACTGATGTACGGATCACACTCCCGCCTTTTGCAATACGCTGCCTTGCTTGGCGCATTAGCTGGCGTAACATCAAGCCACTTTCGTCGACCATCGTCAGCCCGAGTTCATCAACGTCCTTGAAATGACGGTAAAATGAAGTCGGTGCAATCCCAGCTTCACGCGCAACTTCCCGTAAACTGAGGCTAGTAAAACTCCGTTCAGCGCTTAATTGGCTAAATGCGGCTTCGACGAGTGAACGCCGAGTTTTTTCTTTTTGTTTTGCTCTAACGCCAATAGTGTTGCTCACGGTGATCCTAATTTCTTATCATAAAAGGTAAATGTAATAAGCATTACTCTTCGCCTAGCATACCTGAAATTTATGCATCTAGTTCAGAGAAAAATCGACTCTAGCGACAAATTACGCATTTTCAGAATTTCGCTTACCTAGGCCGTGTTTCCCTTCACCGCTTTCTTATATATAGAAGCAATCAATTTTCCCCTCTACCCTACCCGAACCGCAAAAAATAGATTTACCAAAAATGCACTCAATTTTCTGGCTTTCTTTTATAAAATAATTCCTCTCAGCATTTTGAATTGAGAGAAGGCGGCAAAATAAGTGAGTCCCTAGAGGCATACATAAGTATGTGACTAAGGTGAATAAGTGTAGCCAACGCTATATCAATTTGAAAGACGACGAGGAAATTAGGTGAAATAACCAACTAATGATAACATCTTGTTGTCATTTTGTTTTAGAGCAGGTCTTACCTCATGCAACTTACCCATTTTGATGCAATAGTCATTGGTTCCGGTCCTGGTGGTGAAGGCGCCGCCATGGGGCTGGTGAAACAAGGAAAAAACGTTGCTGTTATAGAACGTTATAATAATGTCGGCGGAGGCTGTACCCACTGGGGAACGATCCCCTCAAAAGCCCTCCGTCATGCAGTTAGCCGTATTATCGAATTCAACCAAAACCCTCTTTATAGTGATAACTCCCGTAGCTTGAGCTCCTCTTTTTCTGAAATTCTTCGACATGCTGAAACGGTAATTAGTCAACAAACACGCATGCGCCAAGGGTTTTACGAACGTAATGGTTGCCAAATGTTTTCTGGGGAAGCCACCTTTATCGATGAGCAACATATCAGTGTTCGTTACGCGGATGGTAGTTGTGACGTCTTAAGCGCAGATAAAATCGTGATTGCCACAGGCTCTCGCCCTTACTGCCCTTCCGACGTTGATTTCAACCATTCTCGAATCTACAACAGTGACACTATTCTCAACCTGACTCACGAGCCGCGCCATGTGATTATTTACGGTGCCGGTGTGATCGGTTGTGAATACGCCTCTATTTTCCGTGGATTAGGAGTTAAAGTTGATTTAATCAATACCCGCGATCATCTTTTGGCCTTTCTTGACCAAGAAATGTCAGATGCCTTGTCGTATCATTTTTGGAATAGTGGCGTTGTTATTCGTCATAATGAAGAATATGAAAAAATCGAAGGGGTCGAAGACGGTGTCATCGTCCACCTGAAGTCGGGTAAAAAAGTCAAAGCTGACTGTTTACTGTATGCGAACGGAAGAACTGGCAACACTGATAGCTTAGGTCTCGCTAATGTAGGAATAGAGTCTGACGGCCGCGGTTTAATTAAAGTCAATAAAGCATATCGCACCACAAATGAACATATTTATGCTGTTGGTGATGTTATCGGTTATCCAAGTTTGGCCTCTGCGGCCTACGACCAAGGCCGAATTGCAGCCCGGGCCATTGGTGGTAGTTTAGGTGATGCGCATTTAGTAGAAGATATACCAACAGGGATTTACACCATCCCTGAAATTAGCTCAGTGGGCAAAACCGAACAAGAATTGACGGCTATGAAAGTGCCTTATGAAGTCGGCCGCGCGCAGTTTAAACATTTAGCACGTGCACAAATTGCAGGTATGAATGTCGGTAGTTTGAAAATATTATTCCACAGAGAAACGTTACAAATATTAGGCATTCACTGTTTCGGTGAGAGAGCAGCTGAAATTATCCATATCGGCCAAGCTATCATGGAACAAAAAGGTGAAGGTAATACCATAGAATATTTCGTGAATACGACGTTCAATTACCCGACGATGGCGGAAGCTTTCCGTGTTGCGGCTTTAAATGGTTTGAATCGACTATTTTAATTCTTTTGTGATTTATGGTTGCCAATAACCTGGCAACCATCATCAACTAAAAAGTAATATTGCTGCTTTAATCTCTAAACTTTATTTTTATAATAGTTATCCATTGAGTTATAGATGGTCTCCGCTAATTGTTCATAGCGCCCACGTAGCGGTGAACCCGGGCGATAAACCAATACAATTGTACGTTTCGGCTCAGGCTCAATACAATTCAAATAACATACCCCATCACGACAAGCTTCATTTGGTACCGATAAATCAGGTAAAAGTGTAATCCCACTCCCTGCAGCCACCATATTTCTTAACGTTTCTAAGCTCGTTGCTCTGAAGTGTGTATCTTCTTTAGCGCCGGCTTGAAAGCAGAAACCCATCGCTTGGTCACGTAAACAGTGGCCATCTTCTAACATTAATAACTTTTCACCTGAAAGTTCGCTCATTTCAATCGTATCGCGATCATGCCATGGGTGACTTTCATAAATAGCCAGTTTCATAGGTTCTTCAAATAACGGTACGACAATAAAAGGTTCCGTTTCTTTAACTTCCGCCAAAATAGCGCAATCTAATTTACCGCTGTCTAACTGGGCTAATAATTGCTGAGTTTGCGCTTCATGCAAATAGATTTCTAATTTCGGGTGAGCTTGGTGCAATTGCGGAATAATATGAGGTAATAGGTATGGTGCAACGGTTGGAATTAAACCAATATGTAATGGGCCCGACATACTTTCCCCTTGGAGAGCAGCCATTTCTTGTAATACTTTAATTTCACGCAAAATAGTACGAGCTTGTTCAACCAATAATAAACCTTGTTGAGTAAAAAGAACTTTGCGACTGGTTCTTTCTAGTAGCATGACACCAAGTTCTTCTTCTAATTTACGAATTTGGCCACTAAGAGTAGGTTGGCTAACATGACAGGAATCCGCAGCACGTCTAAAGTGTTTATGTTCGGCGAGCGCGACGAGGTACTCTAAATCTCGAATATTCATATTTCTTTTCCTTTCGTGAATTCTCTGTCAAACCAAAGATAGATAATACCAATCACTATATCGATATTGTTTTGTTTTATCTATTAATAAATTGAAAAATGGCGAAAAACCTTCATTTTTTGAACAACGATCGCAATAAAACGAAATGAAATGTAACATTTAGAAATAAATCACATCTCCCGAATTGTCATTTAAAATTGATAGTAGTTAATTAATGATTAAATTTATTTATCATAAATACCTCCGCATAACATGCTAAACAAAGACGCCAACCACGTTTTTTAGATATAAACATCTGAAAATCGCCTCTTGGCGTGGCTAAGCAAAGTCTTACTACCTATCCCAAATATGAAAACAACGCATATCGATATTAATAGATTAAGTGTATGACAAAAAGCATAGGTTTATCTAATCAACCCGGAAACTATGAATTCAAATAAGTAGGTAATTTGAGTAATACTGGGCTCATCAAAGTAGAGTATCAGTAATTGTTTCACCATCACTTCCATTAGGGCTTTTCGGAGTCCTTTTTATTATTACTCACAAAGAGGGTTATTGAAATTCAGTCATAATAGCTATTTTGGCTGATGAATAACCCCATTAAATATATCCTCACATACTCATCATTATATTCGCATCTAATAGAAGAAACATTTTGTTATATTTTCTTTCATTCTCTATTAAAGTTTGTAAGTTTTCATATAAAAGTAAATATAAATGATTGCCTCATTTTCCCATCCCCTATTCTAAGTATTATTACAGCTTGATAACAGCAAGAAAAAACATAGAGAATGCAACCGTCATAAATCATATAACAACTTAACAGGTGGAATAAAAAACCACAATAAAGATAAAGCTAAGATTATTTCACTAGCAAAATGCAATCCTATAAATTTAAATCACAATGGAAGGCATTATGTTTTATTTATATTTTTAAACATTTCCTTTTTTAATTTTACACCTAAATCGCGTTTTTCAATTTATAATCTTTTCATCGAAAACATCAGGGAATACAGATTCACTATTATAATTTTCATTTAAGACCACACATATCTAATTTAAACATACAGCAAGTTGATTAATCAAAAATCAACAACGGGATACTATTATGAAAAATTCATTATCAAATATTCAAAAATTCGGTGTTCGCTCGCTCACTGCATTATTATTCGTTACCGCTGGCGCATCGATTAATGCCTATGCGAACAATGACCAACAAAATGGCGTTATTAATTTTTCTGGTGCGGTGGTATTCCCGCCTTGTTTTAATGATATCACTGACAAACACGTCACTTTAAACTGCTTAAATAACCAGTCTGATATGGTTGCCAACAAAATGAATTTAAATGACGTCAAAAACACACAAGGGTGGAAAGTGATTAATGATGGAAGAGGAGAGTATTCATATAACTGGGTGAATGAAGAAAAACAACTCGGAATGCTAACCATTAAATATATTTAAAAACAAACGCGTTATGGGGATCGGGGTAGTCATGCTACCCCCCATTTTATCTTCTACAGGCAATCACAGCCCTAATCGAGTTTTTGCTTCCATAATGGCTTTTGCCACTTGCTTCTGAGAAACCCCACCTTTTGCTAATCGTTTATCTAAACAAGACTGCAGCGATAAAATTTCATAAACATCCAATTGAATAGTATCACTGAATTTTTGCAATTCACTGAGTGCCATTTCCTCTAAAGCTTTACCTTGCCCAATTGCGGCGACAACGGCTTCACCCACAATATGATGCGCTTCACGGAATGGGACACCTTTAGCAACGAGGTAATCAGCGAGTTCGGTTGCATTCGCATAACCTTGTTTTGCTGCATCTTCACAACGACTACGACGAATTTGAATACCATCAAGAACCAGCGCAGCCATGTGCATGCAATCTAACCAAGTATCGAGTGCATCAAATAACCCTTCTTTGTCTTCTTGCATATCTTTGTTGTAAGCAAGAGGAAGTCCTTTTAGCGTCATCATCATACCTGTCAGTGCACCTTGGACACGCCCACATTTTCCGCGGATCAATTCCAATGCATCAGGGTTTTTCTTTTGTGGCATTAATGATGAACCGGATGTTACTTTGTCTGATAATTCGACAAAACCCGCTTCGCCACTATTAAAGAAAATTAAATCTTCCGCAAAACGAGATAAATGAACCATACCGATACTTGCGTTTGATAATAATTCAAGAACATGGTCTCTGTCTGAAACTGTATCCAAGCTATTGCGCGTTGCCGAAGCGAAACCTAACCAAGATGCGAGCTGTTCGCGGTCAATATCGTAAGCTGTACCTGCCAGCGCGCCACACCCTAATGGGCTGACATCCAACCGTTTTAATGTATCTTGTAAACGACTTTCATCCCGCGCTAACATTTCGCTGTAGGCTAAACACCAGTGTGCAAACGTCACCGGCTGTGCGCGCTGCAAATGGGTATAACCTGGCATCACCGCGTCTTGGTTAGTTTCTGCGGTAATGACCAACGCTTTTTGTAATTCTGTCACCGCTTCAAGTAATAATGCGACTTGGTCTTTACACCACAATTTTAAATCTGTCGCCACTTGGTCGTTACGGCTGCGGCCAGTATGCAGTTTTTTGCCTAAATCACCCACTTTATCAATCAGTTTGCCTTCCACCCAACTGTGAATATCTTCCGCATCACTTTGCAGGATCATTTCAGGGTTATCTTGTACTTCTTTCAGTAAGATATTGAGCGCTTGTTCTAAAGTTTGTTGTTCGCTATCAGACAATACACCCACTGTGACCAGTGATTTTGACCATGCGACTGAGCCGATAATATCTTGCTGCGCTAAGCGATAATCGAAACGTAATGAATCATTAAACTGTTTGAACCGTTGATCCGCTTGTTGACTAAAACGCCCACCCCAAAGTGCCATAACTAATCCCTACCTGATTGATAAAATAAGTTTTTAACCCCGGCAGCGGCCTTGGCTGCCGGGAGACTACTATTTGATTTATTTCGCTTTGTTTTGTTCTTTCAGCGCACGGATACGTGAAGAAAGTGAATAAAGACGAATAAACCCACCAGCATGACTGTGGTCATAAACTTCATCTTCACCAAACGTCGCAAATTCTTCTGAATACAGGCTCTTATCTGCTTTTTTCTGGATTGCAGTTACTTGCCCTTTATATAATTTCAGAACAACTTCACCAGTCACATCTTGCGCTAATGATTCAGCAGCAGCTTGCAGTGATTGACGTAATGGGGCAAACCAACGGCCATCATAAACCACATATGACATTTCTAAGCCGAGTTGCTCACGCCATTTGTAGCTGTCACGGTCAAGCACCAGTTGTTCAATACCACGCAGTGCCGCCATCATGATGGTGCCTCCCGGGGTTTCATAGCAACCACGAGATTTCATCCCCACTAAACGGTTTTCAACGATATCGATACGGCCTACTCCGTGTTTTGCACCTAAGGTGTTTAATGTTTCTAAACAACCGAGTGGAGACAATGCTTGGCCATTTACCGAAACAACTTCGCCATGTTTGACACCAACAGTCACTAATTCAGCTTCATCTGGTGCATCTTGCGGGTCGACAGTCCATACCCAGCAATCTTGATTCGCCGCATTCCATGTGCTTTCTAAAACGCCACCTTCAGTAGAAATGTGCCATGCGTTTTCATCACGGCTATAGATTTTTTCAAGACTAGCTGTTGTTGGAATATTACGCTCTTTCAGATAATCGAGCAGCGCTTCACGGGAACGTAAATCCCACTCACGCCACGGTGCCACCACTTGTAACTGTGGAGCTAGAGCCGTATAAGTGCTTTCGAAACGGACTTGGTCATTCCCTTTACCCGTTGCACCATGAGCAACAGCATCCGCGCCCACTTTCAGTGCAATTTCTACTTGTGCTTTCGCGATGATAGGGCGAGCCATTGACGTACCTAATAAATAGCTACCTTCATATAATGCCCCCGTTTTTAATACAGGGTAGATATACTCTTTGATGAACTCTTCACGTAAATCAACTACATAGCATTCAGATGCACCTGATTGCAGAGCTTTTTTCTCTACGCCCACTAAGTCTTCACGATCTTGCCCTACATCCGCAACGAAGGCTACGACTTCGCAATCATCATAGTTTTCTTTTAGCCATGGAATAATTGCTGATGTATCCAGACCGCCTGAATATGCTAATACAATCTTTTTAATGCCCTTTTTCATAACGTACCTATCCGCTCAATTAATATGGTTATTCCATGGCTCATTTATGATGCCAAGATCCGAGTTCCAATTGCTGTTCCATTGAACAGCTCGGGAAGTTGTTCTGCATGACGCCAGCTTGCAATATCAACAGAACGTTGCAAAGCCGCCGCCGCGTCTAATGCCGCATTGACCTTCACAATCATTCCATCAGTAATAATTCCCTGCTCAATGAGCATTTGCGCTTTTTGCGTCGTCATTTCGTCAATTTTTTGGCCTTTACCATCTAAAATACCGCTTACATCAGACAGTAAAACGAGATCTGCGTTTAATGCTTGGGCGATAGCGGTTGCGGCTTGATCCGCATTTACGTTCATCAGCTCACCGCCAGAGGTGATACCAATAGAGCTAATAATGGGTAAATAACCCGCCCCCAACAATAATTTCAATAACTTCGCATCGCCAGGTTTGGCATCACCAACATGGCCTAATTCTTCATTTAATTGTGTCACTGTGGCACTTTGACCATCACCGAGAGAAAGCCCTACAGCCGGAAGTTGATACTTTGTTGCCCATGCCAATAATGTTTTATTCGCCGTACCTGCTAATGCCCCTGTAATGATATCGATTTGGTCTGCAGGTGTGACTCGTAACCCCTGCTTTTTAACGACAGGTAATTGCAGTTTTTGCATCAATTCATCAACTAAACAGCCACCGCCATGCACAATCACCAACTCACGTTGATGGGCTTGGCGATAGGTTTGGATTGCTGTAAACAATTTTTCCAGCGCTTCAACGCTATCAAGTAACACACCGCCCAGTTTAATGACTAAGGGTTGCATGGGTTGTCCTTATTAAAGTAATGACTGAGTTTCATTAAAACCAAAACGAATATTCATGCACTGAACGGCTTGTGCTGCCGCACCTTTGAGTAGGTTATCTTCTGTACCGACTAAAATCAGGTGTTCACCATTCAATACATAGCCAATATCACAAAACGGTGTCCCTACTACCGATTTCAATGCAGGAACACCTTTTTCATATAGCCGCACTAACGGTTTATTTTGATAGGCATCGTTAAACGTTTGTGTGATTTTTTCTGCCGTCACACCCGTTTTTACTTTGCATGTAATCGTGGCAAGAATGCCCCGAGAGAAATTGCCTAAATGGGGAGTAAAAATAACCTCTCGACCTAAATGAGTCGCAATTTCTGGCTGATGGCGATGAGTAAAGATGCCATAAGGCTGCAAACTCACTTCACAAAAGCTGTTGGTCATCGAGGCTTTACGGCCTGCACCGGAAACACCGCTGGTGGCATTAATCACTGGCCACATCGCTTCATCCAGTAAATCTGCTTCAATCAGTGGTTTAAGGGCTAATTGGGAAACCGTTGGGTAACACCCTGGAACCGCAATCAACTGCGCTTGACGAATTTTATCGGCCTGCCATTCCGCTAAACCGTAAACTGCTTGCATTAGCCATTCAGTATTTGTATGTTCAAAGCCATAGTATTGCGTATAGAAGGCGGGATCTTGAACACGATACGCACCCGATAAATCGAACACAATACACCCTGCCTTGAGAAACTGAGGCGCGATGTCGTGGCTCACTTCATGTGCTGTGGCGAGAAAGACAACATCAATTCCTTTTGCCGCTTCTGCCACATCTGTTAATGGCAGGACAGGAAGGTCAATGATACCTTTATACTGAGGATGTAAATCAGAAAAACGTTTATTTGCATCGGCACTTTGCTTCGATACCATCAGCCCTTGAAGATTAACTTCAGGATGGCGTTGCAAATAAGCGGCCAATTCTGCTCCAGTATAGCCACTGGCCCCGATAATGAGTGTGTTCAACATATGCTTTCTACCTTGTACTCGTGACCCAAACAGTTTAATGTGTATTTTTATTCAAATAAAGTGCATGAATATTGATACTATTATGGATAAAGGCTGTCAACAGTGAATATTAAATTACCTGCATTTATTGAGATTTATCGTCAATTAATTGCCATTCCGTCGATTAGTGCGACTGATTCTCATTTGGACCAGAGCAATAAAGCCCTTGTTGAACTTCTCGGTGGGTGGCTAGAAACGTTAGGTTTTTCGGTCAACATTCAACCTGTGCCGGAAACACGTGATAAATATAATTTGCTTGCTTCCATTGGCGAAGGAAATGGTGGGCTGATGCTATGCGGTCATACTGACACCGTCCCCTTTGATGATGGACGTTGGAGCAAAAACCCGTTTGAACTGACAGAGCATGACGGTAAGTTATATGGGCTCGGAACCGCAGACATGAAAGGCTTTTTTGCTTTTATTGTTGATGCGTTACGCGATATGGATTTAACGCAGCTCAAACGCCCACTGCATATATTAGCCACAGCAGATGAAGAAACATCGATGGCTGGTGCGCGTTATTTTGCAGCCAGTACAGCATTAAGACCAGATTTTGCCATTATTGGCGAACCAACATCGTTGCAACCGATCCGCGCACACAAAGGGCATTTATCAAATGCTATCCGCATTACCGGGCAATCGGGGCATTCCAGTGATCCTGAGCGGGGTGTCAATGCGATTGAATTAATGCATGAATCAATTTCTCATTTAATGACACTGAGAAATACATTGAAAGAACGATTTAACAACCCTGCATTTGTCATTCCCTACCCGACGATGAACTTTGGTCATATTCATGGTGGTGATGCTGCTAACCGAATTTGTGGTTGTTGTGAATTACATATGGATATTCGCCCGCTGCCGGGGCTAACTTTGCAAGACTTAGATGAACTACTTAATGAAGCTCTTGAGCCGGTTAGTGCCCGTTGGCCGGGGCGCTTGACGGTTGAATCCATGCATCCGCCGATCCCTGGCTATGAATGCCCAACAGACCACAAGATGGTTGCAGTCATTGAGCAATTGTTAGGGCAAAAAGCGGATACTGTGAATTACTGTACTGAAGCACCGTTTATCCAAGAGCTCTGCCCAACGTTGGTTCTTGGCCCTGGTTCTATTGAGCAAGCACATCAACCGGATGAATTCATTGATATGCGCTTTATTGAGCCTACTCGCCAATTAATTAGCCAAATGATTGAGCACTTCTGTTTTACTGAGTAACTCGATCTTTTTCCTATTAAAAACGCGGCACTAAATTAGAGCCGCGTTTTTTGTCATGAATTATTTTCCTGTTCCCTTTGAAAAAATCTCAGCGTCATAATTTCATTTAAGTATTGACTATTGATGCCGTTCTGGTAATTTTATTTTAGACGTCTAAACGTATAGACGCACAAATGGATATAATAACGTACAAAAATAGTTAGTCTGCAAATTGCGAGGTTACAGGGTATGAGTTTTTTTCACGCGAATCAGCGCGAAGCGCTAAATCAAAATTTAGCTGAGTTAGACGGCCAAATTAATGTTTCATTTGAATTTTTCCCACCTCGCAGTGAAGAGATGGAGCAGACACTGTGGAAATCCATCGATCGACTCAAAAACCTGAAACCTAAATTTGTCTCTGTGACTTATGGTGCGAATTCCGGCGAACGCGACAGAACACACAGCATCATCAAAGATATTAAAGATAAAACCGGTTTGATTGCAGCTCCTCACCTAACTTGTATTGATGCAAGACCTGATGAACTAAAGGCGATTGCTCGTGACTACTGGAATAATGGTATTCGCCATATTGTGGCACTGCGGGGTGATTTACCTGACAACAGCCGTAAGCCGGATATGTATGCGGTTGATTTAGTTGAGCTATTAAAAGGCGAAGCGGATTTTGATATTTCTGTCGCAGCCTACCCTGAAGTTCACCCCGAAGCCAAAAGTGCGCAAGCTGATTTAATTAGTTTAAAAAAGAAGATTGATGCGGGCGCTAACCGTGCAATTACTCAATTTTTCTTTGATGTTGAAAGCTATTTACGTTTTCGTGACCGCTGTGTCGCGACTAGCATTGATGTGGAAATTGTACCGGGGATCTTACCGGTTTCTAACTTTCGTCAACTTGAGCGCTTCGCCAAACTCACTAATGTGCGCATTCCGGCATGGATGAGTAAAATGTATGAAGGGCTAGATAACGACCCTGAAAGCCGCAACCTTGTCGGGGCCTCTATTGCCATGGACATGGTTAAAATTCTTAGCCGTGAAGGCGTAAAAGATTTCCACTTTTACACATTGAACCGTTCTGAGCTCACTTATGCTATCTGCCATACTTTAGGCGTTAGGCCTTAATTTAACAGGATGGGGCATACTTTTGCCCCATCTCCCCGCTATTTTTTCTATATTTATAAATATCCGCCATTTTTCCAGACATAGAAAATATCCATTAACTGAAATTGACTATTCTCTTTTTTACAAAAGAAACCTTGTCTATATGGAAAATATCTCGATGTAATATAAAAATTAATGACACTCCTGAATTTTATTTCCACAATATAACTCATGTTATTATCTTTTATATTTTAAAATCGACACTTATGTAGTAAACACATTTAATAGCTAATGATATAAATTATTTTTGAACACAAGGGAAATAAAAATTAAATTTTAAGCATAATATTTAACATTAATGAAATATTATATTCCCATAAGTATTCATTTATTACCCAATAATTTACACCCAACAATCATCAAATTAAAACTCCTAAAAAACCAAATTAACAGAAATAAAAACCACATATATGTAATAATTTAGTTAAATACTGCTATTTTTGACATCTAACTGAAAACAAAAGCCACTGTCGATAATATTATCTACAACCAAAATGATGACAAACCACCATTCACTCCGTTATTACTTTCTAATTTTGACAATTTTAATTGAATTATCTTTTTTATTTAATCCCTTTTGAATTTATAAAAAAGTCAGCGTATATTTAATATTGAGCTCAAGATTAATAGTATTTAATTACCACATGGTCATTGAGGAATTAAAACATGAGTAATAATGCATTAAATTCAAAATATAATGGAATAGATGATGTCTACGCATCATTAGAATTATCCAAATCATTACCGAAAACCAAATTTCCATTGAAAGAACAAGCACCACGTAACGTATTTAGTGCAGTACGCGATGAATTAATGTTAGATGGGAATTCACGCCAAAACTTAGCAACATTCTGCCAGACATGGGTTGATGATGAAATTCGTGATTTGATGGACTTATCTATCGATAAAAATATGATAGATAAAGACGAATATCCACAAACCGCTGAAATTGAAAACCGCTGCGTACACATGTTAGCGGATTTATGGAATTCACCCGATGCAGAAAATACCCTTGGTTGTTCAACCATCGGCTCCTCAGAGGCTGCAATGCTTGGTGGGCTCGCGTTAAAATGGCAATGGCGCAAAAAACAAGCGGCTAAAGGGAAACCGACTGATAAACCCAATTTAATTTGTGGCCCTGTTCAAATCTGTTGGCACAAATTTGCCCGTTACTTCGATGTTGAGCTCAGAGAAATCCCACTGGAAGGCGACCGTCTGATTATGACCCCGGAAGAAGTGCTCAAACGTGTCGATGAAAACACCATTGGTGTCGTGCCAACGTTAGGAGTGACATTTACCTGCCAATATGAACCTGTCAAAGCCGTACACGATGCGCTCGATAAACTGCAAAAAGAGACCGGTCTGGATATTCCAATCCATGTGGATGGTGCGAGTGGCGGGTTCTTAGCCCCATTTTGTGCTCCTGACTTAGAATGGGATTTCCGTTTACCACGGGTAAAATCCATTAATGCGTCAGGCCATAAATTTGGTTTAGCCCCATTAGGCGCTGGCTGGGTAGTTTGGCGTGAAGCCAAAGATCTTCCAGAAGAATTGATTTTTAATGTGAATTATTTAGGCGGTAACATGCCAACATTCGCACTGAATTTCTCTCGCCCTGGCGGTCAAATCATTGCTCAATATTATAATTTCTTGAGACTAGGCCGCGAAGGCTATGCAAAAATCCACAACGCTTGCTATGCAACTGCACAATACCTCAGCCGTGAAATTGAAAAATTAGGGCCATTTGAAATGATTTTTGATGGTAATAGCCAAACGGGTATCCCTGCACTAGCCTGGAAACTTAAAGAAGGCACAACCACCAGCAAATATTCCCTCTATGATATCGCAGACAAACTGCGTAGCCGTGGCTGGCAAGTTCCCGCCTATTCAATGCCAGCAAACCGTGAAGATCTTGTTATTCAACGTATTCTAGTACGTCATGGCGTCAGTTTAGATTTAGCCGCATTACTCATTGATGACTTCAAACGTACCTTAGAGTATTTCGATAAGCACCCCGTCAATAACCCGCTAACGGAAGAAGAAGGCGGCGGCTTTAATCACAGTTAATTCTTTTATTCATGATTGTGTTGTTAACGAGCCAAAGAGCCTTAGGTTCTTTGGCTCCTACTGAGATCCGCCCAGCAAAGGCAGATTGTTTATCGATTTGAGGAGAACTCGTATGGCAACAACGACAGCTCCAGCCGCAAAACAGCTCACATTACTTGGTTTTTTCGCCATTACTGCATCGATGGTGATGGCCGTTTATGAATATCCAACATTTGCGACATCTGGCTTTAGTTTAGTATTTTTCCTGCTATTGGGAGGATTATTGTGGTTTATTCCTGTCGCCTTATGTGCCGCAGAGATGGCGACCGTGGAAGGTTGGGAGGAAGGTGGTGTATTTGCGTGGGTTTCCAATACATTAGGCGAACGCTGGGGATTTGCCGCCATTTCATTTGGTTATTTACAAATAGCAATTGGCTTTATTCCTATGCTGTATTTCGTCTTAGGGGCGCTTTCTTATATTTTAAATTGGCCAGAACTTAATACAGACCCAATCACTAAAACGATAGGCGCACTTGTTATTCTCTGGGTATTGGCTTTCACCCAGTTTGGTGGAACCAAATACACGGCAACCATTGCGAAAGTCGGTTTCTTTGCGGGTATCTTACTTCCAGCGCTGATTTTAGTCTTTTTGGCAATCAGTTATTTAGTCAGCGGCTCTCCATTGGCCATTGAAATTAGTACCGAAACCTTTATTCCTGATTTCACCAAAATTGGCACGCTCGTGGTATTTGTCGCCTTTATTTTGAGCTATATGGGCGTTGAAGCCTCAGCAACTCACGTTAATGAGATGAAAAACCCCGGCCGAGATTACCCCGCTGCGATGTTTTTACTCATGATAGCGGCAATCTGTTTAAGTTCAATTGGTGGGTTATCGGTAGCCGCCGTGATCCCAAACAGTGAAATCAATTTATCTGCTGGCGTGGTACAGACATTCAATGTGCTTGTTACACACTTTAATTCCTCCCTTGAATGGGCAGTAAGAATTATTGCTGCATTATTATTACTTGGTGTGCTGGCTGAGATTGCTTCTTGGATTGTGGGGCCATCCCGCGGTATGTATGTCGCGGCACAGAAAGGCATTTTGCCGCAAAGCTTTGCCAAGGTGAATAAAAATGGCGTTCCGGTCACACTGGTGATTTCCCAGTTGCTGATCACAACAGTCGCGATTATCGTCCTCACCAATACTGGGGGCGGTGGTAATATGTCATTCCTTATTGCGCTAGCCTTAACGGTAGTTATCTATTTATGTAGCTATTTCATGCTATTTTTAGGTTATATGCAGTTAGTTTGCAAACAACCCGAGAAAAAGCGTGTTTTCAATATACCGGGGGGTAAAGGCATTAAAGTGCTCATTGCGTTAGTTGGCCTGATTGTTTCTATTTTAGCCTTTGTGATTTCATTCTTCCCACCAAGTTCTTTACCGAATGGTGCGAGTAATACCACCTATGTGACGTTACTTGCGGTTAGCTTTGTGATTATTTTCTTACTGCCCTTTGTTATTTATGCTTTCCATAACAAACAAGGCAAGAAAACTAATGTCTCTATGGTGCATATCAAAACGCATAATGCGCCAACTAACCATTTCTTTATTCACCCTCGAGCACGTTCTGCATATCACTTGATCCATCATGATAAGCCAGATGATAGCTCATCCAACTCGCATTGATCTGCAAAATGATAAGGGCTGCCAAATGGCAGCCCTTAAATTATGTAATGACTTTCAAATGAAGAAAACTAACCCGTATTACGCATTCCTGCAGCCACACCAGCTATCGTCACCATCAGTGCTTGCTCAACACGTGGGTCTGAATGCTCTTGTTGGCGAGAACGGTGTAAAAGCTCTGCTTGTAAGACGTTTAATGGATCCGTATAAACATTACGTAATGCAATAGATTCCGCTATCCAAGGTAAATCTGCCATGAGCGCTTCGTCTTTCGAAACCGCCAATACGCTTTTAATATCCTCAGACAACTGGTCACGTAATTTTTGCCCCAATGGCCATAGCCGTTCTTCGACTAAACGGTGATCGTAATATTCCGCTAGCCATAAGTCCGCTTTTGCATAAACCATTTCTAACATCGCAATCCGTGTATTGAAGAATGGCCACTGCTGCCACATTTCATCAAGAACCGCTTGTTTACCTTCTTGCTCAATCACATGTTTGAGCGCTGCACCAGCCCCTAACCACGCAGGTAACATTAAGCGGTTTTGTGTCCATGCAAAAATCCATGGAATAGCACGCAAGGTTTCCACTCCCCCCGTTGGACGCCGTTTTGCAGGGCGTGACCCAAGCGGTAACTTGCCAAGCTCTAATTCTGGCGTCGCGGCACGGAAATAAGGCACAAAATCTGGTTGCTCACGCACATAATCACGGTACATCGCGCAAGAAACATCAGATAGCGAATCCATCACGGACTTCCACTCATCTTTTGGCTCTGGTGGCGGTAAAAGGTTCGCTTCTAATATAGCACTAGCGTATAACGCAAGGCTGCTGATGGTCACTTGTGGTAAACCAAACTTGAAGCGGATCATTTCCCCTTGCTCAGTCACACGCAAGCCACCTTTTAAGCTGCCAGGTGGTTGAGAAAGTAATGCAGAATGCGCAGGCGCACCACCGCGGCCAATTGTGCCGCCTCGTCCGTGGAATAGCGTCAATGTCACGCCTTCTTTTTCGCACAACTTAATCAATGCATCTTGTGCGCGATACTGCGCCCATGAAGCTGCCATTACCCCTGCATCTTTTGCTGAATCTGAGTAACCAATCATCACCATTTGACGATCATCGATAAGCTCGCGATACCATTCAATGCTTAACAGCTTTGTCATCACACTTTCAGCATTATTTAAATCTTCCAGTGTTTCGAATAGTGGCGCGACTGGTAAGCGGACCGACGCCCCATTCTCTTTTAGCAATAGTTTAACGGCCAACACATCTGACGGGACTTTCGCCATTGAAATCACATACGCCGCGACAGAATCATTTTTGGCTTTTGCTATCACTCGGCACGTTTCAAATACTTCCTGAGTTTCCGCACTTGGTTGCCAATCTTGTGGGATCAGTGGGCGTAGAGATTGCAACTCAGTCAGTAAGAACTGTTGTTTCTCTTCTTCTGACCACTGAGCGTAATCACCCAACCCTAAATACTGGGTTAGCTCTGCAATGGCTTCTGTATGACGCGTACTTTCTTGGCGCACATCAATGCGTACCAGCTGTAAACCAAAGCTACGGATGCGACGTAAAGTATCCAAGAGCTGACCATTGGCAATAATTTTCATATTGCAGGCAATCAGTGACTGATAACATGCGTATAACGGGTCCCACAATTGCGCGTTATCTGTTAATAAATCAGCGGGAGGCAGCACTTGCTCACCTTTAACACGGTGCTCTAAATACTCTAGCGTCGAAAATAGTTGGCTCCGTAAATTTTTCGCAATTTGGCGATAAGGTTCATCAACATCATCTCCTCCTGCTAGCGCACGCAGTTCTGGCGTTGCTTCTGTCATCGACAACTCAGAAACTAACACCTGAATATCTTTTAAGAATAAGTCTGCCGCTTTCCAGCGACTTAGTAATAGAACTTGGCGAGTCACATCCGCAGTCACGTTTGGGTTACCGTCACGGTCGCCCCCCATCCATGATGTAAAGCGAATCGGATTGGCTTCAACGGGTAATACTGCGCCAATAGAATCTTCCAACTGCTCATTAAATTCACGTAAGAAAGCAGGAACCCCTTCCCATAATGAGTTTTCAACAACGGCAAAACCCCATTTTGCCTCATCTATTGGTGTTGGGCGAATTTTACGAATTTCATCGGTGTGCCATGATTGCGCCACCAATTGGCGTAAACGACGCATGATATTATTGCGTTCGTAATCCGCGATATCATCATGGTCAAGTTGTGATAAACAGTTGTTTACCTCAACCAACTTATGGATCAATGTACGACGGGCAATTTCCGTTGGGTGAGCCGTTAAAACCAGCTCAATTGAAAGCTGTTCAACCGCTTTTTGGATATCGCCATCAGAGAAATTTTTGCCTTTTAGTCGGCTAAACAGATTTTTTAGTGCCACAGGGTTACTTGCCGCTTCACCATGAGGCGAAATGCTGTGATATTGCTCCGCGACGTTTGTCAGGTTTAAGAATTGGTTAAAAGCCCTTGCAACGGGTAGCAATTCATCATTAGAGAGATTTTGTAATGTCATCAGCAACTTTTGGCGCTGAACTTCATTACCTGCACGAGAAGATTTTGAAAGCTTACGAATGGACTCAACTTTGTCGAGTATGTCCTCACCTAAAGCTTCCTTGATGGTATCGCCGAGTAGCTTACCCAGCATACTGACATTACTGCGCATTGCGGAATATTGCTGATTCATGAGACTCCTGATCTTGTGCTTCTGGCAGAATGCATTCCCGCACGGTTCACGGTTAACAGACTGCTACCTGTTTCCTGTAACTAAATTTCAGTCGGCTGCGTTAGAGTTGTTGTTTTGTGATGCAAACCGCTAAATTTACCCTTCAGTGTATATTCATATCAGAAAAAAATGACTTTGGGGGATTTTTCTGAAATTTAATTACAGCCTTATTTTTATTAATTTTTCTTATTTAAGTATTGTTTCAGCGCAATATATCGTCGATTCAGCACTTTTAAGACATGAATAATGTTTAAGAATTAAATCATCAGAATAAAAAACAGAAAATGAAAGGATAAATTAAAAATTTTCATGATGCATTGATGCCCCCAATACCATAGGGAACACCAATGCGATTGAAAAATGATTATAAAAGTTGGGAGAGTCGGTTAAGATCGGACTGAATAGCACCCGCAGTCACATCACGCCCAGCGCCAGGGCCACGGATCACTAATGGGTTGTCTCGATACCACCGACTTTCGATAGCAAACACATTGTCGCCGGGTAATAATGAGGCCAGAGGATGTTCCGGTTTCACGGCTTCCACGCCCACTTTTGCTTTACCTTTTACCGCATCAAACCGCGCCACATAACGTAACACTAGCCCGAGTTCTTGCGCAGCTTCTAAGCGCTGCTGCATTTGTTCATTAATAACAGCACTGTTTTCGAAAAACTCATCCAAGGAGCCCGTTTGTGCTTGCTTTGGTACTAAAGATTCAACTCGCACATCATCCGGCTCAATATCATAACCCGCTTCACGGGCTAAAATAATTAATTTCCGCATGACATCTTGCCCCGATAGGTCAATACGTGGGTCTGGTTCAGTTAACCCTTGCTGCCAAGCTTGCTCTACTAGCTCACTAAATGGAATGGAGCCGTCAAACTGTAAAAATAGCCATGATAAGGTTCCCGAAAAAATACCACTGATACTCAGGATAGAATCACCGCTTTCTTTTAAGTCCCTAACCGTATAGTTAATCGGTAACCCAGCCCCTACTGTCGCGTTATATAACCAATGGCGGCCTGTTTTTGAAAATGCATCGCGAATTTGACGATACTGTGCCGTTTGCGCTGCACCTGCGATTTTATTTGCGCTGATCACATGAAAACCATAACTCGCAAAATCAACATAATTATCGGCCAGTGTTTCACTGGCGGTGACATCTAACACCACGAGATCATCATAAGGGTGGGAACGCATCCATAAAAATAGGTTATCATCCTCATGTTCTACCGCTTCATCATCAAAGAAAGCCAGTGCACGACTTGGGTCAATCCCTTGGTAATTCAGTAAGCTACGGCGGCTGTCTACTACGCCTGCTAAAACAAAATCAAAGTCACTACGTGCCGAAATCTTGTGTTGTTCCGCGTCAAAAAGCTCTAGCCAACGCGCGCCAATATTTCCTTTACCAAATAGCACTAAACCAATGCGTTTTTCTGCACGGAATAAGCTCTGATGCATACCTTTAATGAGGTGTTCCGTTTGGTTAGAGCGCAAAACAGCGACTAAACTGATAGCATCTTCTGAGTGCCAAATAAATTCAACAGGTTGCCCTTTCAGTTCCTCATAAAAACGGTGGCTATGTAACGGTTTTTTACACACCCCCGCACCGACTAATGCCACCAGAGAAAAACCTTCTCGTAGTGATAATGCCCCCGGCAAACCGGCTTCTTCAAGAGCATTTAAGGCACTTTCGACAATTTCGGAGGTATAACATAATTGCAGTAAAGAACGATCATGATGAATACCGCGAGCCAAAGGACGTAATTGAGCACGTTTAAGTAATAAGTCCACATCTTTGCAAATTTGTTTAAAGTCACGCCCTGTAGCGATGCGCAATTCGATTAAGCACACATCATCATGGCTAGTGACAATTTTTGCTCCTGCACCTGACGCAAGTACCCGCTCAATTTTTGTTGAACCTTGTTCAGGCTGATAGCTGCACCTTAATTGCAAATCAATATTGCTCACGGAAACAGGCTGTAAAGTGCGTGTGTGTAAAACAGGTGCCGCCAAACGTGCTAATTCACTGGCCTCATCTAGGCGCAATAAGGGTAACAAACAGGCATCTTTCACCTTGCGAGGGTCCGCGCTATATACCCCAGCAACATCACTCCAAATCGTGACTTTTTCAACACCAGCCAACGCGCCAACTTGTGTTGCAGAATAGTCACTTCCATTACGCCCAAGCAGTACTGTTTCACCTTGCTGATTACGCGAAATAAAGCCTGTCACGACAATACGTCTGTTCGGTAACTGAGTTAACTGCTGTTGCAATAAATAACGTGATTGGATTTCATCAACCTGTGGTTGGGCCGCGCGTTCAGCGCGTAAAAATAAGCGTGCATCTAACCAAGCGCTCATCATACCTGCCTGTGCAAGCACTTCAGCCATGAGACGCGCAGACCAAATTTCACCATGGCCGACCAATTCTGCATAAGTCGCATCATTTGTGGGTTGATCCAGCAATGCGCTTAAACGCTCTAAATCGTGAATAAATAATTGGCTTAATTCTATGGCTTTCTGTTCGGGCAAAAGAGATTCAATTAAATCAAGTTGATAACAGCGTAATGACTGTTGAGCTTGATGAGCTGAAATACGGTCACTTTGGCTTAATTTCAACCAATTAATCAACTGATTGGTTGTACTACCCGCGGCAGAAACCACCATTAAATCACCGGGTTGGCTATAGTTTGCCATAATTGTTGCAACGCGTTGATAGCACTTTGCATCGGCTAAACTGCTGCCCCCAAACTTATGTAACTGGCGGTGGCAAGGAGCCACCTCAACCGCTGTTAGTACACTCATCAAAAAACTCCGCTAACGTTGTGCCGCAACCTTAAATGCGTGGTCTAAGTCTGTGATTAAATCCTGAGAGTCTTCAATTCCCACTGAAATTCTTAGCAAGCTATCTGTGATCCCCGCTTGCGCACGGGCTTCTACTGACATACCTGCATGCGTCATTGTCGCGGTATGGGAAATCAATGTTTCCACACCACCTAATGACTCCGCTAATGTAAACAAGCTGAGAGAGCGAAGAAAATGGCGAAGTTGTGACTCATCACCTGCAAATTCAAAACTCAGCATCGCTCCAAAGCCTTTTTGTTGTTTTACTGCTATTTCGTGCCCGGGGTGATCTTCTAACGCAGGATAATACAATTTTTTCACTAAAGGCTGTGATTTAAGATATTTTACGATCTCTTGTGCATTTTGCTGTTGCTGTAATACACGTGGAGATAACGTTCTGATACCTCGCAAGAGTAGATAGCTATCAAAAGCGCCCCCAGTAACACCAATATTATTCGCCCACCAAGCAAGCTCTATTACCCACTTTTCTTCTTTCGCAATCACCACTCCTGCAACGATATCAGAATGGCCATTCAGGTATTTAGTACATGAATGCACCACAAAATCTGCGCCGAGTGAAAGAGGCTGCTGCAAAATTGGGCTTAAAAAAGTATTATCGACAACGACTAATGCCCCTACATCATGGGCTAACTGGGCAATATGCTGTATATCAAAAATTCTTAATAGTGGGTTACTTGGTGTTTCGATTAACACTAATTTGGGTTTTTTCGCTAATGCTGCCTGCAATGCAGATTCATCACTTTGGTCGACAAATTGCACCTGATAAGCCCCACGCTGGCTTTGGCTATTAAATAACCGGTAGCTTCCACCGTAACAGTCATGTGGCGCAACGAGTAAATCCCCCGGTTGCAGAAAAACGGTACATAACAGATGAAGCGCAGACATCCCACTGTTAGTTAGTACCGAACCACTCCCCCCCTCAAGTTGTGCCAATGTTTTTTGCACAATATCACGCCCTGGGTTTCCACGACGTGAATAATCATGAGCTCTCGGTTCATTAAAGTCAGTAAAATTATAGGTACTGGATAAATAAATGGGAGGCACTACGCAACCAAATTGTTGATCTTCATTTAATCCATTATGAATTGCGATAGTTGACGGCTTGTAAGTCATAAACGCTTCTCCTGAACAGTGATAGGCTAAATCATACCCATCGGATGTTTGGACGTCAATATATCTAGACGTCTAAACCTCTTTACGTTTATATCAACTAATGGAATAATCAACCTTAATTATGATGTGTAAATTGATAGTCAATCACACAAATCAGCTTAACTTACTCATTTCACAAAAAATATTGTGATAAACTAAGTTAAGTGTCGTCACGTTTGTATGCAGTTCTTCATCCTTGAAAGCTTAGATTAAGTTTCTATTAAAAAGAATGTGCATATTATTTTTAATTATTACTGAAAATATCCAAGGTATCCCATGGCTGAATGGAATGGTGAGTATGTCAGTCCGTATGCTGAACATGGCAAAAAGAGTGAGCAAGTTAAAAAAATCACAGTATCTATCCCATTAAAAGTACTGAAAATTTTAACTGATGAGCGGACTCGTCGTCAGATTAACAACTTACGCCATGCCACTAACAGTGAACTCCTGTGTGAAGCTTTTTTACATGCATTCACAGGCCAACCACTGCCAAATGATGAAGATTTGCGTAAAGAGCGTAATGACGAGATCCCTGAAGCAGCAAAAGAAATTATGCGTGAATTAGGTATCGACCCGGAAACGTGGGAATATTAATTTCCATTTGCTACGCCTGTATTTCCTAATTTTAACTACGTCGCAAGCCTTGCGGCGTAGTTCCCCCCCTACTTTTCCCAAATACCGATAAATTAGTTTAGATTTAACTAGAACTAAATAGGTTCTTACTCATTTGCCAAACCTGATTCATTAACATTAAATACGGTTAAAATTAACAGGATAACACTTTAGCTTTTTGTGCTTTTTTATGTTTTAGTTCTATTTGATTAACTAATTTAATATTTTAGTAGCTATTTGTTTTGTTTATCAATAACAGAGTAATTTAACTTAAATCAATTGAAAATTATGCCATATAATAGATAAGGATATTTAACTAACTATTAAATGGTAAATAAGCAATGAAAAAAGTAATTTTAGCTTCTCTTTTAAGCCTTACGTTTAGTGGTCTGGCTATGGCATCTGGTAATGGTTTTTATGTTTCTGGAAAATTAGGTACATCTATTCTTAAATTATCAGACCAGAAATGGGAAGAATCAGATGTAGGTTTTTATGAAAGCTATAACAACGGCAGCAAAACCAAGGCAGTATTCGGTGGTGGTATTGCATTAGGTTATGACTTATATGATGTGACATCTCTTCCGTTGCGTGCTGAATTAGACATTACACTAAGAGGTAAAGCTTCATCTAAACATAATCTTTTCTATGAAAACAATAGTTTCTTTACCGCTTCAGATGACATTAAAAACGATATCACATTAAATACCTTCATGGTTAATGCTTATTATGACTTCAAAAATGAAACCAATTTTACCCCTTACGTATCCGTTGGATTAGGTTTAGCAAGTATTAAGCATAAATCTAGTTATTCATACGAAGAAAAAAGCCATCAGGGTATGTACTATGGTTATGATTCATTATCTAAATCGAAAACCAACAGTAACTTTGCTTGGAGCTTAGGTTTAGGTTCACAATATGCAATTAATGATAACCTTTCATTAGATTTAAGCTATCGTTTCTTAGATGCTGGCAAATCTGACGTAAGCTATAAAGATGATGGCGAAACGCTCAAGTCTAAAGTGAAAGTACGTAGTAATGACATCATGTTTGGTGTGCTTTACCGTTTCTAACGGCTTATTTTAGGCATTAAAAAAGGGAAACTCAGTTTCCCTTTTTTTCGCATTTCACAAGTTCGATTATTTTTTAGAACCTGGGATGCTGAAACGTTGGTTGAAGCGATCAACACGACCACCAGTCGCAACGTCACGCTGTTTACCAGTATAGAACGGGTGGCAGTTACCACAAACGTCCAGGTTCAGCGAGTGACCAGCAGTTGAATTAATTTTCATTACATTACCGCAAGAACAAGTTGCAGTAACTTCTTCGTATTTAGGGTGAATACCTTTTTTCATGGGAGAACCTCTATTAAGGCCGTGTCGCCATTCCAGCCCTAACGCCGGACACCACACGTCGTGTTGATTGAATTTAATATATTGGTAAAAATAGATACCAAAGGCGGCGGATCATACAGAAATTCTGTTTATCACGCAATGAAAACCGAGTAAATTTTGTGGTACTCTAGTCAACAATCGCTCGCATTATCGCATAAAAAACAGACGGAAAACCAGATATGATCGTCGTTCAGGTGGCTTTACCTGTCCCTTTAAACCGCACATTTGATTATCGCCTTCCTGATAACATGCCACTCCCTGTTGTCGGCAGCCGTGTTATGGTGCCATTTGGCAAGCGCCAAGCCCTTGGTATTGTGGTAAAGCACAGCGATAAAAGCGAGTTTGCTGAAGATAAATTAAAAGCCATCGAGTTGGTTCTCGACCACCAAACACTCTTCCCTGATGATATTTGGCAACTCTTACTGTGGTCTTCTCAGTACTATCATTACCCAATAGGCGAAGTACTCTTCCACGCATTACCCACACTATTGCGCCAAGGTAAACCCGCTGAATTTACCCCTATTTGGCAATGGCAAGTAACGGATGAAGGCTTAGCGGTTGACCTTAATGAGCTAAAACGTTCTCCAAAACAGCAGCAAGCTCTTGCACTTCTGCGTCGTCGACCCGTTTATCGCCATCAAGTCAGTGAGCTTGAAATCAGTGAAAGCGCTTTGCAAGCACTGAAAAAGAAAGCTTATATTGATTTGCACCCCGTTCCACCGACTAGCGAAAAGTGGCAACCAAGCTTCACAGTTTGTGGTGAAAGGCTGCGTCTTAATAGTGAGCAAGCGACAGCTGTCGGTGCTATACGTGCTGAAGATGACCAATTTTCACCATGGCTGCTCGCTGGGATCACAGGGTCCGGTAAGACGGAAGTGTACCTAAGTGTATTGGAAAATGTCCTTGCCCAAGGTAAACAAGCTTTAGTTTTGGTACCTGAAATTGGCTTGACCCCACAAACCATTAGCCGTTTTCGTGAGCGCTTCAATGCCCCCGTTGATGTGTTGCACTCAGGGCTGAACGATAGCGAGCGTTTAGCTGTTTGGTTACGCGCTAAGCAAGGGCAAAATGCCATTATTATTGGGACTCGCTCGGCACTGTTCACCCCTTTCGCCCACCTTGGCATTATTATTATTGATGAAGAGCATGACAGCTCATATAAACAGCAAGATGGCTGGCGTTATCATGCCCGTGATTTAGCGGTTTTCCGTGCTAAAAAGAACAATATACCGATTGTCATGGGTACTGCGACGCCATCATTAGAAACCTTATTCAATGTTCAACAACATAAATATCGGCAATTAAATCTCACTATTCGGGCAGGTAATGCACGCCCCGCGACTCAACACCTTATTGACTTAAAAGGCCAGCCACTAAAATTTGGCCTTTCACACTTATTAATTCAACACATTAAAGAGCACCTTGCACAAAACAATCAGGTGATTTTATTTTTAAATCGCCGTGGTTATTCCCCTGCATTGATTTGCCATGAATGTGGTTGGATTGCAGAGTGCCAGCGTTGTGACCACTATTACACCCTGCACCAAAATTTTCATCAATTACGCTGCCACCATTGCGATAGCCAGCGCCCTGTTCCTCGCCAATGCCCACAATGTGGTTCAACGCATTTAGTGCCTGTTGGTATGGGAACTGAGCAACTTGAGGAAGGGATTTGTGAACTGTTCCCTGATACCCCCGTTACCCGTATTGACCGTGATACCACCAGTCGCAAAGGGGAACTAGAGCAGCATTTGAACCAAGTGCACGAAGGAGGGGCTCGCATTCTCATTGGTACGCAGATGCTCGCCAAGGGCCACCACTTTCCTGATGTTACCTTAGTCGCCTTATTAGATGTCGATGGGGCTTTATTTTCGAGTGATTTTCGTGCAGCCGAACGGTTTGCTCAATTATACGTGCAAGTTTCTGGCCGAGCGGGACGAGCCGGTAAGCAAGGCGAAGTGTTCTTACAAACCCACCATCCCGAGCACCCTCTGTTACTCACACTGCTTGAAGAGGGTTATCACGCATTTACCCAAGAAGCGATGGAAGAGCGTAGGGTCGCGATGTTACCGCCTTACACCAGCCATATATTGATACGCTCGGAAGATCACAATAACCAAGATTCACGTCAATTTCTGCAAAATGTACGGCAATATATTGCTGAACATCCCCAAAGTGACGCGAAAATGTGGATCCTAGGCCCTTCGCCGTCGATTCAAGCCAAACGCGGTGGCCGATTCCGCTGGCAATTGCTATTGCAACACCCTTCCCGCCTTTATCTACAGCAGTTTATGACGAAGCGACTACCAGAAATTCTTCAACAGCCAGAAAGTCGTAAAGTAAAATGGAATATTGATGTTGACCCGACAGATTGTTAACTCATTACTCATGCTAAATGATTCATTTTATCTAACCATTTAACGTTATAAACCCTGCCAATATTTTCTTCGCAGTATGTTGATAACTTTGAATTATTTACCCTATAATGCTAAACAGCTAATTTGAGCGTTTTTTATACACATTGAGTTTCGTTTATCTTTTTGCCCTTAGCATTATTTTCAAAATTTGCGAAGCAGCTCTAAAAAATGATGCAAGTCACACTTTTTATGCAAACTAGGTAACAGATATTCTTGAGAAACCAATTAGAATAACCACTAATAATGACGTACTTGCGCCATTCAAAAAAAGCAAACGATTAAATCAATCTAAGGAAGGCGTTGTGGAAAGTAAAAAACACAATAACACGGCAACAATGAAAGATGTTGCTAGTGCCGCGGGGGTTTCGACAGCGACAGTATCTAGAACACTCATGAACCCGGAAAAAGTTTCTTTGCAAACACGCCAAAAAGTCGAACAAGCGGTGATGGATGTGGGCTATTATCCTCATAACCTTGCTAGAAGCTATAAGCGCAATGAATCAAAAACGATTCTAGTACTCGTTCCTAATATCCGTGACCCTTTCTTTAGTGATGTCGTGTGCGGAATTGAAGAAATCGCTGCTCAAGAAGGTTATTTTGTTTTGATTGGGGACTGCAAACACCAAGAAAAACAAGAAAATGCCTTTATTAATCTCATTATTACCAAACAAATTGATGGCATGGTCTTATTGGGCTCAAATATTCCCTTCGATATCTCAACTGAGGAGCAGAAAAACCTCCCTCCGATTGTGATGGCAAATGAATTTGCCCCTGAACTAAAACTGCCTACTGTACATATTGATAACCTCACCGCCGCATTTAATGCGACACATTATTTGCAAAAACAAGGCCATAAACTGATTGCTTGTATTGCAGGCCCTGACCATATGCCTTTAAGTCAATACCGTTTAGAAGGTTATAAAAAAGCTATGTTGCGCACAGGCGAAAAATTGCGTGAAAATTATATTATTCGTGGTGATTTTACCCATGAAGGTGGTGCAGAAGCGGTAAAAACATTAATGTCACTGCCTGAACCACCAACTGCAATCTTTTGCCATAGTGATATCATGGCAATTGGCGCGATGTGGCAAGCGAAAAAAATGGGTTTAACGCTCCCAGATGACCTTTCTTTTGTTGGTTTCGATAACTTAGAGCAAGCAAAGTACACCTTGCCAGCCCTAACAACCATCAACCAGCCTCGCGCTGAAATTGGTCATCATGCCATGCAGTTACTACTTGAGCAGATCCATGGACACAATGTTAACCCAGGTTCACGTCTCCTAGATTCTGATTTAATCATCAGAGAGAGCACAAAAGCGCCTAAAAGCTAGTCAAAGTTGCTCAGGTTAAGTAACATGTTAAGCCAAATGACGACGAACAATTGATAACTAGTGAATTAATAGCGTGGCACAAAAAGATTATGTAGCTCGAGGGCGTTCATCCGCCCGTAAAAAAAGCAAGGGTAAATCCAAAAAAGCACAAGGACTACCAATGACAACATTGGTTGTCGCTGTCGCGATTGTTGTGCTATTTGTTGGCGGCCTGTTTTACATCACCCAAAACAAAAAGGACACGCCGCAACCCCAAGTTGTCACACCAACAACACCGGGAAACACGCTTCCACCAAAACCTGAAGAGCGTTGGCGCTATATTAAAGAGCTCGAACGTCGTGGTATGGATTCGCCAAATATTCAACAACCAAGCACAGGCAATAATATTGTGCGCCCATCCGATTTAACACCTGAGCAGCGCCAGCTATTAGAACAAATCGATTCTGATAGACGCCAGCCTGTCACTAACTTGCAAGAAATCCCTGCAAACGGTAAACCAGTGCCGCGCTCCCAAGTGCTTATCAATGAGCCCGCTCAACCTATCGAGCCAGTACAACGTAAACCGGTGGTCAATACACCTACGAAGCCTGAGGCTCAATCACCTGTCCCCGCGGCTCAACCACAAACTGCACCCAGTACTAAACCGGCCAACAATTTGCAAAATATGATTGTTCAATGCGGTTCATTCCGTACAGCTGAACAAGCTGGGTCTGTACAAGCCACTTTGGCATTTTCAGGTATTGAAAGCCGTGTAAGTGCTGGTGGCGGTTGGCACCGTATTATTTTAGGCCCTTATTCCAAGCCCACGGCCGAAAAAATGCGTGACCGCGCAGCAGGTGCAGGTGTTTCTGGTTGTATTCTTCGAGCTTCTGGGGGTTGAAAAACCCCAGCGCCCCCCCCATGTACTGTTTTAATGTACTCATGAGCGGTACTTTGTGTCTTCAACCTAGTTCAAGTGATAGTTAATTAAACAACTATCACTTGAATTTAATCTTTTGAAAATCACATTCAACCGCATTCTTTTTTTGTAATAAAACCAGGGGCTAACTCATGACAACAATCGTAAGTGTTCGCCGTAATGGCCAGGTCGTAATTGGTGGTGATGGACAGGCGACGATGGGTAATACCGTCATGAAAGGCAATGTCCGCAAAGTTCGCCGTTTATACAACGACAAAGTCATTGCCGGATTTGCCGGTGGCACCGCAGACGCATTCACATTATTTGAACTGTTCGAACGCAAACTCGAACTTCATCAGGGTCATTTAACCAAAGCAGCCGTTGAACTTGCTAAAGATTGGCGTACTGACCGCATGCTTCGTAAATTAGAAGCCTTATTAGCTGTCGCTGATGAACACACGTCACTGATCATTACGGGTAATGGCGATGTGGTTCAACCGGAAAACGACTTGATTGCCATTGGCTCCGGTGGCCCATATGCGCAATCAGCCGCACGTGCTTTGTTAGAAAATACAGACTTAAGCGCTAAAGAAATCGCTGAAAAAGCCCTCGCAATTGCAGGTGATATCTGTATTTACACCAACCATAACGTCAACTTTGAAGAAATTTCTTCAAAATCATAAGGATTGCTAGTATGTCCGAAATGACTCCACGCGAAATTGTCAGCGAACTCGACAATCATATTATTGGCCAAAATAAAGCCAAACGCTCTGTTGCGATTGCTCTGCGTAACCGCTGGCGCCGTATGCAGTTAAACGAAATATTACGTCACGAAGTTACCCCAAAAAATATTTTGATGATTGGCCCAACAGGGGTAGGTAAAACTGAAATTGCTCGCCGCCTTGCAAAATTAGCCAATGCGCCATTTATCAAAGTTGAAGCGACCAAATTTACTGAAGTCGGCTATGTTGGTAAAGAAGTTGACTCCATCATTCGCGATTTAACTGATTCAGCCGTTAAAATGGTGCGTTTACAGTCTATCGAGAAAAACCGCTACCGTGCTGAAGAAATGGCTGAAGAGCGTATTTTAGATGTGCTTATCCCACCAGCAAAAAATAACTGGGGGCAGTCTGAGCCAACAGATGAGCATTCTCCAGCTCGTCAAGCATTCCGTAAAAAATTACGTGAAGGCCAATTAGACGATAAAGAAATTGAAATCGAAGTCGCTGCCTCCCCTATGGGCGTTGAAATCATGGCGCCTCCAGGCATGGAAGAGATGACTAATCAGTTACAATCCATGTTCCAAAACTTAGCGGGCCAAAAGCAAAAACCTCGTAAGATGAAAATCAAAGAGGCATTCAAACTGCTCGTTGAAGAAGAAGCGGCTAAATTAGTCAACCCTGAAGAACTGAAAGAACAAGCGATTGAAGCCGTTGAACAAAATGGTATTGTTTTCATCGACGAGTTCGACAAAATTTGTAAACGTGGTGGACAAAGTTCAGGCCCAGATGTGTCCCGTGAAGGGGTTCAACGCGATTTACTGCCATTAATCGAAGGCTGCACGATTTCCACTAAACACGGGATGGTCAAAACTGACCACATTCTGTTTATTGCTTCAGGTGCGTTCCAAGTTTCGAGCCCATCAGACTTGATCCCTGAGCTCCAAGGCCGTCTACCAATTCGCGTTGAGCTACAAGCACTAACAACGGAAGATTTTGTGCGAATTCTGACTGAACCAAACGCTTCATTAACTGAACAGTATAAAGCGTTGATGGCGACAGAAGGCGTGAATATCGAATTCACAACTGACGGTATTCGTAAGATTGCGGAATCAGCATGGCAAGTCAATGAGTCAACCGAAAATATTGGTGCTCGTCGCTTACACACGGTGCTTGAACGCTTAATGGAAGATATTTCTTTTGATGCCAGTGACCGTAACGGACAAACCATCCAAATCGATGCAGACTATGTCAAACAGCACTTAGATGAGCTGGTGGCAGATGAAGACTTGAGTAGATTTATTTTATAATCTTATTAATTATCTGGTTTTCATGTATCCTTAATATACATCGACTAAAGTGCAGCTTTTATCGCTGCACTTTTTTCTATTAAATATTCCGCCCATTACATTGAAAATATTCAGGTATCTCTCTATATGATGGGTCATTAAACTATCAAGAACACGTCTCTAAAGAGTTTGAATTATAGGTAACTGCATGCAGTCGACATCCACAACAATAAGTCGTAAACAAGCTTGGATTGAAAGTCTCCGCCCTAAAACCCTACCATTAGGGGTGATTGCGATTGTGACAGGCTCTGCACTCGCTTATTTAACGAATAATTTTAAATGGCCCGTCGCTTTATTAGCACTTATCACCGCGGGTTTATTACAGATTTTATCTAACCTTGCGAATGACTATGGTGATGCGGTCAAAGGCTCTGATACAGCTGAACGTATTGGTCCATTACGTGGCATGCAAAAAGGCGTTATCACGCAAGCGGATATGAAAAAAGCGCTGAAGCTCAATATTACGGCTGCCTGTCTTTCCGGCTTACTGTTAATTATTGTCGCCTGTGAAAAACCCGAGGATGCCATTGGTTTTGTCGCATTAGGGCTCATCGCTATCGTTGCGGCCATTACCTATACCGTCGGCAAGAAACCGTATGGCTACCTAGGGTTAGGGGATATCTCTGTCTTAATATTCTTTGGCTGGCTAAGTGTTATTGGGACTTATTATTTACAAGCAAATAGTTTTAATATCATCACTGTCCTACCTGCAACGGCGTGTGGGTTGCTCTCTGTCGCGGTATTGAATATCAATAATATGCGCGATATCGAAAACGATATTAAAGCAGGTAAAAATACCCTAGCAGTGCGCTTAGGCCCCCAAGGGGCTCGCGTTTATCACGCCATTATTATTATTGCGGCTATTTTATGTTTGGCCTTTTTTAATCTAATTTATCTACACGGCTGGAGCGGTTGGCTATTTTTACTTGCCGTACCAATGCTGATGAACCATTTACGCCGTGTTCTGAGTGACCCAACGCCAGAAGGTATGCGTCCTTTACTGGAAAATATGGTAAAAGCGGCACTCGTGACCAACGTTTTATTCTCTATTGGCGTTGTAATGAGCAAATAATAATCACTATTTGTCGTTTTTTTGACTTTTTCCGCCTATTTTTAGGCGGGTAACTTTGCCAAGTACCGTTCAAAAGGGATATACTGGTTACCTCTTGCAGCAAAAAAGACCTAACTCCTATGAAATATGATACTTCCGAACTCTGCGATATTTACCAAGAAAGCGTTAACGTGGTAGAACCCCTTTTCTCCAACTTTGGTGGACGTACTTCATTTGGCGGTCAAATCATTACAGTTAAGTGTTTTGAAGATAACGGCCTAGTGTATGATTTGCTGGAAGAGGATGGCACAGGGCGTATCCTACTCGTTGATGGCGGCGGCTCTGTCCGTAAGGCACTCATTGACGCTGAAATTGCAAGGCTAGCCGTTGATAACCACTGGGAAGGTATTGTGGTTTATGGTGCAGTTCGTCAGGTAGATGCGCTGATGGAACTTGATCTCGGTATTCAGGCTATCGCTGCGATGCCTGCAGGTTGCCCTGATGAAGGTATTGGTGAAAGTGATATCCGCGTTAATTTCGGCGGCGTCACTTTCTTCTCAGGCGATTACCTTTATGCCGATAACACTGGCATTATCCTTTCTGAAGAGCCATTAATTCCGTCTGAGAACGACGATTTTATCGAAGATGACAATATCGACGCATAATCCGTTAAAAATTCTACAAATAAGGGCTGCAAATTATTGCAGCCCTTATTTTTATACTCTAGAACATGAGGTGTGATGAAAG
>NZ_JAMPSX010000017.1:0-140780 GCF_028484875.1 Providencia sp. PROV032 | reverse complement strand
TTTCTCTAAATAATTCGTGTTGTAGGTAGGCGGCAAAGTCGATAAGACCCTAGGAGCATACATAAGTATGTGACTAGGGCGAAGAGACGAAGCCAACACCCCTACAACGCGAAGTATGACGAGAAATTACACTTCTTCCATCTTACCGAGCAAAGTCCGCAGACGCTCTTGCCAAGCTTGCTGCTCTTGTTTTAATTGTTCATTTTCACGCACTAATGAATCCGTACCTGATTTTGCGGTTTCAAGTTCTTGGCTTAACGCACCATTTTTATCTTTTAGTTCATCGATTTCCATTTGTAACAGTGTGATTGTATCAATCGCTTGTTGTACTTTGGATTCGAGTTTCTCAAATACTTCAAATGACATAATTCTGGTCTCCCTTATCAGCTTTTACACGATTGTAAGTAGCATGATCCTCTGTGTCCAGTTCCTTCCTTCTGAATCGTAATAACCTTCATTAAAAAACACTGGTCAGATCACACCGCAAAGGTCGAATCCGTCACTATTTTTGATTGTTTTATTTCGTTTTGGTGATGTAACACACACTTTTCAATTTCGATATTTCTCGTTTATGTTCTTTAACGATAAATTTACAGTTAATGATTTTCGATTAGAAAATCTTAACTTAAAAAAACATTACAATATTTTTCATTTTCGTAGGATAGAAACGTATGAGCCAAATGACGACTACATCACTCACCGGTCAGTGCATCTCAGAGTTTTTAGGGACTGCGCTACTGGTCTTTTTTGGTCTAGGTTGTGTTGCTGCCGTTAGAATCGCGGGTGCACAACTAGGCTTATGGGAAATTAGTATTATCTGGGGCTTCGGCGTTGCTTTAGCCGTTTACCTCACCGCTGGCACCTCGGGTGCCCACCTAAACCCAGCCGTCACTCTCGCATTATGGCTGTTTGCGTGTTTTGATAGACGCAAAGTCGTGCCTTATATCATTGCCCAGATGCTAGGTGGCTTCTTTGCAGCCGCATTAGTCTACTCAATGTACTCCCCAGTATTTTTCGATTACGAGCAAGTCCACCATATTATTAGGGGCTCGCAAGAAAGCTTATTTACTGCAGGTGTTTTCTCAACCTACCCTGCCCCACAAATTAGCGTTCCCCATGCATTTTTTATTGAAGTCATTATTGCAGCCATTCTTGTTTGCTTAATACTTGCGTTAACTGATGATGGCAACGGTGTCCCTCGTGGCCCACTCGCGCCACTGTTAATCGGTATTTTGATTGCCGTCATCGGTGGGTCATTTGGCGCGCTCACAGGGTTCGCGCTCAACCCTGCTCGTGACTTTGGCCCAAAAGTTGTGGCTTATCTCGCAGGTTGGGGGGATATTGCCCTGACTGGTGGCCGCGATATTCCGTATTTCCTTGTCCCATTGACAGCACCTATTGTTGGTGGTCTGCTAGGCGCATTCGCCTATCGCAAACTGATTGGTCGCCACTTACCTTGCATGGTATGTGAAGAAGAGACCAAAACAGAAAAATTATCCGTTAAAAACACCAAATCCTCGGAACAGGCTTAAATTATGACAACTGAAACCACTATTGCGAAAAAGTATATTGTTGCACTCGACCAAGGCACAACCAGCTCACGCGCTGTTGTACTCGACCATGATGCAAATATTGTCAGTATTTCACAACGTGAATTCACCCAAGTTTATCCTAAACCAGGTTGGGTGGAACACGACCCAATGGAAATTTGGGCATCGCAAAGCTCAACACTTGTAGAAGTACTCGCTAAAGCGGATATTCGTACCGATGAAGTCGCTGGCATTGGGATCACTAACCAACGTGAAACCACCATCGTATGGGAAAAAGCCACAGGTAAGCCTGTTTATAATGCGATTGTATGGCAATGTCGTCGTACTGCTGATTTTTGTACGCATCTAAAACAAAATGACCGCGATTTAGAAGAGTATATTCGCCAAAATACGGGGCTGGTTGTTGACCCCTATTTCTCCGGTACCAAAGTAAAATGGATTTTAGATAATGTTGAAGGCGCACGTGAACGTGCTGAGAAAGGCGAATTACTGTTTGGGACGGTGGATACTTGGCTCGTTTGGAAAATGACACAAGGGCGTGTTCATGTCACCGACTACACCAATGCCTCTCGAACTATGTTATTCAATATCCGTAACCTTGAGTGGGATGACAAAATTCTCAAAGCGCTCAATATTCCACGTGCAATGCTCCCTGAAGTACGCCCCTCTTCCGAAGTCTACGGGCAAACCAATATTGGGGGGAAAGGTGGGACTCGTATCCCAATTTCAGGGATGGCGGGAGACCAACAAGCCGCGCTATACGGCCAACTGTGTGTAAAACCGGGTATGGCTAAAAATACCTATGGAACAGGTTGCTTCTTACTACTAAATACAGGGGAAACCGCTGTACGCTCAAACCACGGGTTGTTAACGACCATCGCTTGTGGGCCGAGAGGCGAAGTCAATTATGCCCTTGAAGGTGCTGTATTCGTGGGCGGAGCATCTATTCAATGGCTGCGTGATGAACTGAAATTGATTGATGAATCGACAGACTCAGAGTACTTTGCCACTAAAGTGAAAGACAGTAATGGCGTGTATGTTGTTCCCGCCTTTACAGGCTTAGGCGCACCCTATTGGGACCCGTATGCGCGTGGCGCTATTTTTGGCCTAACGCGTGGTGCAAACCGCAACCACATCATTCGTGCAACCTTAGAGTCCATCGCTTATCAAACCCGTGATGTACTTGATGCAATGCAAGCCGACTCAGGTGAACGCTTAAAAGCACTGCGAGTTGATGGGGGCGCTGTCGCCAATAACTTTTTAATGCAATTCCAGTCAGATATTTTAGGTACCCCTGTTGAGCGTCCTGAAGTGCGAGAAAGCACCGCGTTGGGCGCCGCTTACCTTGCAGGTTTAGCCGTTGGTTTCTGGAGTAATCTTGATGAGTTACAGAGCAAGGCGACCATTGAGCGTGTATTCAAACCAGGTATTGAAACGACGGAACGTAATTTCAAATACGAGGGATGGAAAAAAGCCGTAGCACGCGCCCAAGAGTGGGAAGACCGAGGCTAGTCTATTTTTAACCGCCTTTATTTTTAATCCCCCAAGGTCATATAATTTATATGGCCTTTTTTATTTTATCCCTACAAGTATGACTTTCTTCTAATAACTAATTAGTTAATCAATGAAAATGCAGTTATTAAAATAATAATAAATTAGACCGTTTTTTTGAGTTTATTTAGAATAACATTCCAATGAAATTCGAAATTAACCCTCAAAAAATGGATTTTGGTAATGGATAACCTTAAAATATTTGCTGATGAAATACAGCAAGGTAACTTACAACTAGGATGGTATAAAAAAGGGAGAGTGGCAATTATTCAGCAAGATACCACCTTGATAAATGCATTAAAGGATAACCCTGAACAATCAGCTGACGGCGAAAAAGCATTTAAGTTATTCAGTTGGTTAAGTGATAAGCCCCGTTTAGCGGGTGAAAATAAAAAAACCTATATATTAAGTGCGCTCGGCACTAAAGATTTCTCCGGCTTTAGTTTCCATACGAAGCAAAATTTGTTTGTTGAAAGTTTTAATTCACCCCACGAATGGATTGATGGAGAAACCAGAGCACAGGCTCAGCTCGCTGATTTATTACTACCAAGTGGGCAATGGCATCGCCATTATAGCATCGTCGTCTTACCCGAAAATGCCAATGACAAACAAGTCGAGCTCATTCGCCATTGGTTAGAACTCACAGGCGGGAGTTTATTGATAGTCAAAGATAAACACAAAAAACCATCAGCTTCTACTCAACAACTCATTGATGAACTTCGCCCAGTAGAACGCATTGAACTAACCAATAACACCTTAGACAATCATAACTTCCAGCAAGCCATCACCCTACCACCCCATTCAATAAACTCATTGAAGCTAACCGATGAGTTACGGAATAACAGCCAATACTTCTCAATATCTATAGAAAATACCAAATATAACAAGACGTTGTCTTTACATAACATCCCTATTACAGAAACGTCGTCTTGGCAACAGATTGCCCGTTCCATCGAGACTGATGTTAATAAAATGATGGCAGTAAATCAGCTTCCTGCAGTTAAAATCCGCTATGAAAAGAATACCTTAAAACTTGTCGGTGAAAATATCATTTTTCGCCAATTCCAATTGAAACAAACAAAACAGGCAATTTCTCGATATAATACGCAAGAAAGTATTTCTCAAGTTCTACCCATTTTAGTCGCCGAAAACCCAGATGAGCTTCCTGATCAGTTAGTTGTGGGTGCCATAACAGGAAAACTGCCAAACAATTCTTATATTAAGGGTTACAAAATTCTTGAGCAGCCTAAATTTGGCCGACTAACACTAAATAACGCCACCAATGAGTGGCAATATATTGCCGATAACGCAAAATTTGAAACCCACCCAGATCAATTTGATTTTATCGCCATGCTACCTAATGGGCAGCAATCACAGCCACTTTCCATTCAGTTACAAACTGAAAATGCACCGCAACTCCGCATTCCAGGAAAGCGTACCTTTTCTGTTCCAGACCCCATTTACCATGAACCTCAACGACGTTACAACCCCACACCAAGCGATATGAAAGTTCATAATATTCAACTTGCACAGACTCACTTGCAGAATATGGCGGATAAACATATGAGCTTAACAGCTAATCGCTGGGCACTATTGAATGTGGAGATCACCAGCGAAACGGTAGCAAACTCCCCCGATATTGAAGCTATTGTCAGTAACAAAGAAAGAAAAATAATAGGTCGAGTGAGACTCACTGGCCCAGATCATTTGCCAAAAACATTAACCGCGTTTCCCCAACAGATGAATGTCTCAGCGCAAAATTGGCATCAGCAACGCTTTACAGCACCGATAAAAGGTGAGTGGATACAACCGGATATCAACATCGTAATCACGGTTAATGGCAAACCCATTGTCACCGAAGAAACCAACCAATATGGTTTGTTCTCCCCAAATGTTACCCTTGATAACCACTTAATTGTTCATGTTGATAGCCACAGTTTATACCAACAAGGGCATGGTATTTATTCATACTCCCCGCTCAGCTGGGGCAAAGAAGCGGCAACAATCTTACCAATCGGGCAACTCACACTGTATAGCGCACCTGCCACAGTGAGTCGCCCTAGCTTAACGCCATATTTTAGCTCTTCCAATAGTAAAGCTATCCCTCTTATTCATCCTCATTATGATAACCCTGAAGAAATTGGTTACCACCCCAGCGCACAAATTTATTGGGCTTACAATAATAGTAAGAAATACCAAACGACTAACAATGCTAATTCTGACTATCAATATACCGCAGTTGAAATTTTGCCTTCGAGTGTTGGCACTGCGCTATTAGGACTAGCATCACCTAACCACGGTGGCGGAGTTCATGAACCTAACGTGATGTTTCATGAAGTTTTTGGTCACGGCCTTGGCTTGCCTCATACCGATATGAAAGATCGCAATAATCAACCAACATACCCTTACAGTTATTATAGTCACGGTAAAAACCCAGCCTATAACCAATCTAGGCAATATTATGTCACTTATCACGATCTCCACAGTCACTTACAACAAGCCATGCCAACCATGCTTTCCAGCTTTGTTCCCTTTCGAAGTGGTGCTTATGATGCCTTTTTGCCTCACGCGGATGCCTATAACCAAAAAATTCACCAATTTTTAAGTGGAAGAGTACGCTGGCAAAATAATAAAACAAAGGGGGAAGATACCGAAGATGGCGGGTTTGCTGGTGACGGTTTTTATCAGCGCTGGGATCAAACCAACAAACAATGGGTTACACTAACCCAACAGAATTACGCTGAGTATTATAAACTAACGCAAATTGAACAATTTCCTCATCAGCGCGATGTCCCGATTTATTGGATACAGCACCAATTTACTAAAATGGCGGATAATTCCCTTCATCCTTATAGCACTATCACCGTTGATCGCACCATAGGAAACCTCCCCGCTGACTACCATAATCTAAAAACGGGCGGTGGCCGCCCATATGATATTTATGGTGACTATGCATTAACTGTCACTTATGCAACTCCAAATGGGTTATTAACCGAGGTATTACAAATTCCACACGCAGTGAGCTTCAATATTGCAGATAAAGGCGAATTGGTTCAGTTCACTGTACATGAATTAAACGACAAAAAAGAGATGGGTTCGTTGCTCTCTCACTATAGCAACCCAGATTCATTAGCGAATCGTCTATTTGCAGAGCATGATGGCCAAACAGTACCTAACCTATTGTTACTCGATAATTATTGGCAGGGTGCCCCTATTTACTGGGCAGCAACAGAAGAAGGCTTAATTGATTTTTCGACAGGTAAAGTCAACACCGACAAAATCACCTCAAGCAGTGCGCTCTACGCGAAATGGGTTGAAAATGGCCGCCTACATCAACAATATTTTTCATTATCTGACCCGTTTGGTCAAAAACAGCAAGTTGATACTTCTTTGAATTTTATTGCGCTCAATCACCTTGATACTCACGCATTACAAAACTCACCGATACCGAATCTGCTTTGCTACACCGCTGATCAGCGTTTAATCGCAGACGTAAATTTCGAACAAACCGTTGATATTACTCACTTAAACTTACCAGATGGCCAGTACTCTTTTTGGGTCACGCTAAGGACAAGTGATGCACAGAAACACGTTCAAGAAAATGAGCCAGTTGAAGAGTGGTATTTTTCCGTACAGCAAAATCAGTTAACCATAAAAGGCACAATAGACAGTACCCCTGAACTACAACTGGATGGAATACTCATTCATATCGACCAACACTTGCAGGACAATGCGGCTCCAACATTAGTTTGGCTCCAACAAAACAACCAAAACCCTGTAGGACAATTAGCAGAGAATACAGAATTTCTCGATCACAACCGACCGGTAATATTTAATTCAGGAGTCATTTTGCCAGAGTTAATATCATCAATCCCCGAAGAGGAACCGGTTTCCTTGTATTCATCGGTGCTATCAATTCCGCAACTGAAACCAGCGGATATACTACTCAGCGCGTAATCTAAAGGTCAGTCTGTCTTTTTACAGCCTGACCTTCTTCCCATTAGACAGTCCGTTCTGAATGCGCCATTCGTTTAGCGAGTGGTAACCAGCACAGTAAAATGAGTACCGACATTAAAAACATCAACAACCCAAGGCTAAACTGTCCGTTCTGTGGTAACAACGCAGAAACCCATGTTGCAACGCCTGAGCCGACATTTTGCAAGCCACCAACGAGTGCGCCCGCGGCGCCTGCCAAATAAGGGAAAGGCTCCATTGCCCCTGTCGTTGCTAAAGGAAATAACATGCCTGCACCAAAGAAAAACACCGCTGCGGGTACTAATAATGTCCAGGTATTCATAACGCCAAACCAACCTGGCACCCACATCATAAAACCAGCCAATAAACAAACAAGCACTGAATGCCACATCAAATTATAAAACGTTTTTCCCTCTCGTCCCGCATACCAAGCACCAAAAAAAGCGGCAGGAATAGGCAAGATAAATAAAATACTCACGGTGATGCTATTTAGCCCCAATACACCGCCCATCAATACACCACTACTGGCCTCAAAGACCGCTATCCCAGCTAACGCTCCCACTAACATAGCAAGGTAAGAGAGAAATGAGCCACTCGATAATAATTCCCGATATGATGCGATCATTTTATGTTTTTCAGGTGAAACAGGGCGTGTTTCTGGTAACCAACGATACATACTTAATAATACAGAAGCACCTAAGACAAAAAGGAAAATATAACAAGCATGCCACCCCCAGAAATGGGCCAATATTCCGCCAAACATTGGAGCCAATAATGGGCTTACTAATATACCCATATTTAATAAGCTATTTGCATAACGCAACGCGGTACCTTTATATAGGTCACGAGGCATGGTTCTTGCCATCACACCTGCTACACCGGTTCCTAGCCCTTGCAACCCACTAGCCATAGTAAGTACATTTAGCGTTGACGCCAAAATTGCTATAGTCGTTGAAAATAAGAAAATAGTTAAACCCGTTAAAATAACAGGTCGGCGACCTATTCGGTCAGATAGCGGCCCATAAACTAACTGCGAAAAACCATAAGAAAATAAATAAGCCGCCATCACTTGTTGAACAGCACCAGAGGGCTCATTAAAATAAGCGGCAATTTCAGCAATGACAGGGACATAGATCGTTTGTGTCATTTGGCCGACCGCAGCCAATGCAATTAACATTAACAGCAAATTAAAATGTTCCAGCTTTCTCATTTTTCTCTCAAATACATCCAATAATTCAAATACACCCTATTTCAGACACAAAATAACGCTGCATTATTTCATTGTAATAATGCAAAATTATTTAGAGGCTTAATTATCAATATAAAAATACAGCTTTACGCGTTTATGCCATTTTAAATAGACTTTGTGTCATTTTAAATAAATAGCAAATAATGCGCTTTGCTTAAGTGTGACTAAGATAACAAAAGCCACCAACTTTTCGTAGTAGTGCGACATTTTATATTTTTCACCAATGGCAGTAATATTCGCCAGCATTGTCAACATAACTGTACATTGAACTTTAAAACAGACCAATATTAAGAATAAAACACTGGAACACATTATCGATAAGCATAAATAATGAACTGTTTTAGTATTAAATCCTAGTGCACTAGACTTTGGCTCATTTATATCAAAAATGAGTTATTTTTAAGATAGTCGATTTTCAAATATGAAGAGGTGGGATTTATGGCAAATTGGGTAACAGGAACAGTGATTGATACCAAATTTTGGACTGATTCATTATTCAGCCTTGTCATCAAGGCCCCGATTAAACCTTTTATCGCAGGGCAATATGCCAAACTTGGGCTAGAGATCGAGGGAGTACGTGTTCAGCGAGCATACTCTTATGTCAACGCCCCCAGTGATGACCGACTTGAATTTTATTTTGTCATCGTCCCCGGAGGTAAACTTAGCCCAAAACTCGCGCAATTAAAACCGAATGATACATTGCAGATCACGGATGAAGCCACGGGTTTCTTCGTGCTAGACGAAATACCCGAATGTAAAAATTTATGGATGTTATCTACAGGTACCGCAATTGGGCCTTTTTTGTCCATCTTACAGGAGGGTAAAGACCTTGAGCGCTTCGAAAAAATTGTTTTACTTCACGCTGTTCGTTATGAGAAAGATTTAAGTTATTTACCCTTAATGAAAAAGTTGGAACAACAATACCAGGGGAAACTGAAGATTGTCACCGTAGTAAGTCGGGAACAATGTGCGGGTTCATTATATGGCCGGGTTCCAGCTTTAATTGAGGGTCATGAACTCGAAAATACTGTTGGCCTAACGCTTTCGCCTGACACCTGTCACGTCATGTTGTGTGGCAACCCTGAAATGGTCAGAGACACTCGTGATACACTGAAAAATAGCCATGGGATGGTTAAACATTTACGCCGCAAGCCCGGCCACATCTCTAGTGAACAATATTGGTAATGTCATACACTACCCTGAGGCATCTTCAGGGTAGCATTTATGCTATATGGTATTAACGCTATAAATAATCTACCGTTTCTGTTTCTTCACCATAGTGATTAACACCATCCATTCCCACAAAAGCCCCGCAATCGAGTACCATTATCATAGTAATTAATAATGGTAAGAAACGCCCGATCCCCCATTGCCATACAGGTTCAAACTGGCTGACATCAATTGAAAAAAGCGCAAATGCCAATAAAATTAATGCAAACCATCCCCCCGATTTTCCACGATCGTGCAAACGCTTCACAAAGATAGCCGCCAAAGGGTAAAGTAGTAAAATAAATAACGAGATAGTAAGTGTTTCAGAGAATAGCAGTGTATTTTGTAACAGGGCAACTATGGTCATTAAAATAAAAATGACCGCAATACCTACCCAAAATGGCCGGCGACCGATACGGCCTTTAAAGGAAAAAGCCCATTGTTGTAATGTCATTACCTATAATCCTGATACAATGTGGAAAACTAAAAATGAGTGGCTCAAAAATGACCCAAACTTTATTTCGCTCTGTATACGCCATCATAACCATTTTTGTGCTTAGTGCGCCACAACTGGCTTTCGCTCAGAAAGTCCCCACTTTGCCAGATACCGATTTCAAAGTCGCTTATTTAGCCCCTGACGCTCCCTCTTTTGCACTGACTATTCCTGAGCTGCGCAATCAATTCAATCATGCCTATAAAGATTTATATCTCCATGAATATAAAGTCATTACAAGTCAGGATATCTCCGCGCCCTATATTCGCGCAGCTTCTCGTATTAACCAACAGATATACTCCTCAGCAGTGCTAGAACGTGGTAGTGAAAAAATTAAAAGTTTACAGATCACATTGCTACCGTCTGATAACCCACAAGAAAACCAAAAAAACCGGCAATTAATGGAAAGTTATACCATGGCAATGGTCCGTATATTTTCCCCTGACGTTTCGCTGGATAAAGCCCCTGAGCTTACGGAAGCCTTAAATAAATTTATTGCCAATAATAGTACAACTCACGCGGAAGAAACTCGATTAGGTGCGTTGAGATATATTTTAGTAAAAAGTGACAATAATGTGCTTACTTTTGCTGTTGAACCGATTAAGCTAGAACAACAAACACCCTAAACTGACTGTGATCACGCTCTAAGAACAAGCATGATAAAAAGCAAAGCTATTATTATCCATTGTTCTTATAATGCAGAAGGTGAATGGCGACAACATTGTCACGTTGCGCGTATAATATCAACGTGTGATGAATAACTTATTGATTAATCATTCAAACTCTCTGGTTGGAGGAAACAACATGCGACATCCATTGGTAATGGGTAACTGGAAACTAAATGGCAGCACACAGATGGTCAATGACCTCATCGCTGGCTTGCGTAATGAACTCAGCAGCGTTGATGGCTGTGGTGTGGCTATTGCACCACCAGCACTTTATTTGACCCAAGCTAAACATGCATTAGCAGGCAGCCGTATTGCATTAGGTGCACAAAACGTTGACGTTAACCTATCAGGTGCATTTACAGGTGAAACCTCTGCTGAAATGTTAAAAGATGTTGGCGCCAAATACATCATTATCGGCCACTCAGAGCGTCGTACCTATCACAACGAAAGTGATGAATTTGTCGCTAAGAAATTTGCGGTATTAAAAGAACAAGGTTTGATCCCAGTACTGTGTATTGGTGAAACTGAAGCTGAAAATGAAGCTGGTAAAACCGAAGAAGTCTGTGCTCGTCAAATTGATGCCGTATTAAATTCTTTAGGTGCAGAAGCTTTCGAAGGTGCCGTTATCGCCTATGAGCCAATCTGGGCTATCGGTACAGGTAAATCAGCAACACCTGCACAAGCACAAGCAATCCATAAATTTATTCGTACTCATATTGCGAAAAAAGATGCAGCTATTGCTGAACAAGTGATCATCCAATATGGTGGCTCTGTTAATGCTAGCAATGCAGCTGAGCTATTCACTCAACCAGATATCGATGGTGCTTTAGTGGGTGGAGCTTCTCTGAAAGCTGACGCTTTTGCTGTGATTGTTAAAGCGGCTGCTGAAGCAAAAAAAGCAAAATAAGGTTACTTTAATACCTTGAGATTAACCGCCAATATTGGCGGTTTTTTTGTTTTTATTACCTTTATTATTTATGAAAATTTTATATCAATAACCTTATTCCCATCAAAAATTAACAGAAAACAATTACCACCAAACAATATAATTAGAATCTAATTTTTAAAAAAACAAATAAAAATTAATTAAGTTCAAAATAAATTAATAAACGAATGATTAAGAATACAGAAAAAAACTATTAATAAAAATATTCACCCATTTGAAATAAAATAAAAACACCATATATAACAATGCATTAATCTTATTTTTAACTTCATCTTATCTATACCATTCATCCTCTATTAAATAATAACGGTAGACAACCTATAAAAGTTAATTCACATTTAATCTCGCTAATCGCTCAGCTAGATAATTAACATTAATAACTTTTACCTTGAAGGATAAATATGAAATATATAGTTGGTTTAATCTATAGCATCATAATTATATTCCCTACAATTTGTTTTTCTGAATTAAACGATGACTCTTGGCGAGTGAATACTAATATTTATTTGGAAATAGAAGAATACCAAGGTCAACGTGATTCATTTAAAAATAGAGTCTACGATAAAATCAGCACGGTTGGGCAATTAAAGCTATACAACCCTAAATCTGACTGGCGCTTTACCCTAGATCATCGTGAATCCTTAAGGAATCATGGCCGCAATTTCTCAACTTCACGAGATTCTTACATTCGTAACCGCACGCAAATTGATGCTATCAAGCAAATTATCAACACCCCAAAATCAGACTTAGAGCTTGGTTTTCGTTACAGAAAAGAGTCAAACGATGTGGAGCCTAACAGCAAAGCACGTTCTTCGAATCGTTTATATGGTTTAACCCCAGCCGGTGAATACCGCTTCAACGATAATTGGTCTTTTAACTTTTGGCTCTCTTATTTTTATTACAGTAATTATTTCAATGACAGCAGCCATGAAGCAGAAACTGAATATGGCGTGACTTATAAATATTCAGATGCATTAAAAGCAAAACTCACTGTTTATATTGATAATCAATGGGATAAACATTTCAGCACCCGCTTTTTACAATCACAAGTTCGCGCTTACTTACCCATTACCATTAAACCCAACTGGAAAATTACACCGTATGTACGCTATTTCTTACAAGAAAATACCTATGACAAAAATAATTATTTAACTCAGGAAATTAAAAATGGCTTCCGCATTGGCTCCCGCGTGGAATACAAAGCTACGCCATCTCTCACTTTATGGAGTGAACTCGCCTATGAGCCTTCAACATGGAAATCGCCTAAAAAGAATGGGATCACGTCAGGGTATGATAATAAGCAAACCCTATATCTCGGTAAAATCGGCGTAAAATATCAGTGGTAATTTTTAGTTTGCAACTAACTTAGTTCACAGGGAAATACCTGAAAATACAATACTCAAAATAGTTCGTGCTGTAGCTAGGCGGCAAGAGCAGCTAATCCCTAGGAGCATACACCAGTATGTGACTAGGGTTAGCGAGCGTCGCCAACAACGCTACAGTACGAAATATGAAGAGTATTAGCGTCGAATGATTTCGTCGAACACCCCCCCATTCGCAAAATGCGTTGCCTGCGCTGATTGCCAACCACCGAAACTATCGTCTACCGTCAACAATTTAAGCTTAGGAAATTGTTGTTGGTATTTATTGGCGACCTCTTGGTTTCGTGGACGATAATAGTTTCTCGCTGCAATTTCCTGACCCTCTACAGAATAAAGGTGCTCTAAGTAAGCTTCGGCAACAGCCCTGCGGTCGCGTTTATCGACAGTTTTATCAACAACAGCGACAGTTGGCTCAGCAAGAATCGAAATACTTGGCGTTACTATTTCAAACTGCCCGCTTTCCCCTAACTCATTGATAGCTAACAACGCTTCATTTTCCCAAGCAATTAATACATCACCTATGCCGCGTTCAACAAAACTATTGGTCGCACCACGAGCCCCTGAATCGAGTACTTCCACATTTTGATAAAGTTGTTTAACAAATTGCTTTGCTTTTTCAGGGTCTTGCTGGTTTTTATCTAACGCATATCCCCATGCCGCTAAATAATTCCAACGTGCTCCGCCTGAGGTCTTAGGATTCGGTGTCACCACAGAGATGTCTTTGCGGACTAAGTCATCCCAGTCTTTAATATTTTTCGGGTTATCTTTACGAACGAGAAAAACGATAGTCGATGTATAAGGCGCTGAGTTGTCAGGAAGTTTTTCTATCCAGTTGTTATCTATACGGCCACTTTGTGCAATGGCATCAACATCATAGGCTAAAGCTAACGTCACAACATCGGCTTCTAACCCATTCACGACTGATATAGCTTGCTTACCAGACCCCCCATGAGACTGACGAACAGTGACTGTATCCCCCGTTTTCTTTTTCCAATAATCACTAAATTCCTGATTATATTGCTGATAAAACTCACGAGTCGGGTCATAAGACACATTCAGTAATTGAATGTTTTTCGCCCATGTTCCTGTCGCTAATAGCAATAATAATGCTGTGGTGAATTGTGATTTTGTTACCTGCCATGAACGCACCATCGGACTTTCCTCATTAAATTTATGATAAGGAGAGGCTGACAGATAGCACCAGTTACGGGAAATAATTAAAAAGAAAAACTTATGCTTATGGGGAATATATGAACAGGTAAGGGTGAGATTTAAGTTGTGACTAGGCGACAGACGAGGATAGCTCGGGGATCATATATAAGTATGTCACTAGGGTTAGTGAGCTTAGCCAACCCCCTGCAGCTTGAAATATGACAAATATCCATCTCAAGTTGTAGGTAGGCGGCAAGCAAAGCTAATCCCTAGGGGCATACATAAGTATGTGACTAGGGTTAGTGTGCGTAGCCAACCCTCCTACAGCTTGAAATATGACGAAGATTTTAGTACAGCTTCTTCGCCGTATCAAACCAATCCTTCTTAAAGACACGCTTCATATTCATAACCGCATCAATAATATCATGATGAACTAACTTCTCGTTTTGAATACCAACGCAGCGCCCACCGTAACCTTCCAGTAGAAGTTGGATGGAATAAGCCCCCATGCGTGATGCCAAAATGCGGTCATAAGCAACCGGAGAACCACCGCGTTGGATGTGACCCAGAACTGTTGCACGTGTTTCGTGATGGGTTTCCTGCTCAATATATTTCGCTAATTCACCAACGTCACAAACGTGCTCGGTAATAGCGACAATCGCATGACGTTTACCTTTTTCAATACCACGTTTGATTTCAGATAACAGTTCTTCACGGTCAAAAGCCATTTCTTGTTCAGGTAACACTAAGAACTCACAACCCCCAGCGATCGCAGCAGATAGCGTTAAATCGCCGCAATAACGGCCCATCACTTCAACAATAGAAATACGTTTATGAGAAGTCGAGGTATCACGGAGGCGGTCAATTGCCTCAACAACGGTTTCGAGCGCGGTGAAATAGCCGATAGTGTAGTCCGTACCAGCAACGTCATTATCAATCGTTCCCGGTAAACCAATACATGGGAACCCAGCTTCCGTCAGCGATTTAGCCCCCAAATAAGAACCATCACCGCCGATAACCACTAATGCATCAATATGATTTTTCTTCAGATTATCGAATGCAACTGCACGCACTTTTTCATCACGGAATTGCGGAAAACGAGCTGAGCCTAAGAAGGTACCACCACGGTTAATCATATCCGACACACTATACCGGTCTAATTGCTTCATGCGGTTTTCATATAGGCCAAGGTACCCATCAAAAATACCCATGACTTCTAAACCTTCACCTAGCGCTGCACGAACCACGCCACGGATTGCTGCATTCATGCCTGGCGCGTCACCACCACTCGTTAAAACCCCAATTCTTTTAATCTGCTTGACCATGATGACCTCTGATTAATGAATATAAAATTGCAAATCGATAAAACCGTTACGCAGCTAATCTTCTAAACGCTAATTATGCTGATTTACTAATGCTGAATTGATTCACCTAACAGCATAATACGGCAAAGAGTGAATTATGCATCTGCTTTCCATCAAGCTTTTATGTTTTATTGTGATCCAGTTTACATAATTCTAGCCGATCACCCCAATAGGTAAATCTTTCAATACAAAAAAAACCCTAGAGTACCAACTAAAGCGGATCACCCTAGTTAAATCTTAGTTTGGAATAAAAATTAAGTACTGATGATAACACTTAAATTCCTTCGATGCTGTACCTATAAAACAAAAGGAAATCCCCATTTGGTGCTCTTTTGATTAACGAACAAAAAAACTGATTAACAAAGTAACGCCGAAATAGTGTCTCAATCCAATAATCCTTAGCCACAACAGGGTGAACAAAATGGCGCAATAAATACGCGAGTTCATTGACGGTTGGTACCCCAGCGCATGCAAACACCCGTTAATAAATAGCAAGTTACCGATAACAGCATGCCCATTCCCTTCGTTAAAAGAGAAATTTTATGCACTTTTTCTATCTTTTTTATTGCTAACGTTTTATCAGTCGAAAAGTTGCAAAATTACAAAAAAAATCGAATGTCATTTAATTAAACAAGATAGAGAGTCGCTTACAGGGGCACAACGGGGTAAGTTCTGATTTGTAATATAAGAAAAGTAATATTGAGATAAACAGCAGGAAATAAGTAATTGGTGTAGCAATATATCATCACATTACTACACCAGAACGACATCTAACTAACATCAATAATTAAATATTATTTTTTGTCAGCGGCAATACGATCACGGATGTTTTGTGCGCGCTCGCTTGATGGTGGGTGAGAATCAAACATACTTGTTTCACTGCTACCCATTTTCGCTAATTTTTCAAAACCAGTAACTAAACCTTCAGTTTTAACACCGCGTTTTTTCAGTAAATCATAAGAGAAGTTATCTGCTTCGCTTTCTTGGTGTTGAGAGAACTGTGAGTTGATCAGTTTTTCACCCAGAGCAGCAACTTGTGATGCACTCAGTTGCTCGACAACGCCACCCGCCGATGATGCAGCGGTACGTGCAGCAACCGTTGCATAAGCAACTTGCATTGCTTTACGTGTATGGCCTAATGCAACGTGGCCCATTTCATGACCTAATACACCTTCAACTTCATTATCATTCATCACATCCATCAAACCGCTGTATACACGTACACAACCATTTGCCATCGCCCATGCGTTTACATCGCTAGTCATATAAACTTTATAGTTTACTGGGGTGCCATCAACTTCGTTACCCAGTGCTTTTGCGATTTTATCTAAACGTTTGGCATATTTGCTGGACGCTGGTGCGATTTTGTTTTGCGCATCCATTTCTTTACATGATTCATCACTGAATTTCTTAACGTCTGCATCACTGAGTGTAGCTGCTTGGAATAATTGCATACCTGAGTTAGTCAACATCCCTTGATCTAAATTTTTACAACCCGTTAAAATGACAGCAGAAACAGCAACTGCCACAAGCGCTTTCATCTTCATAGAACATTTTCCTTTAGTATATAGGTCTTATTTTTAATGACGTTAAAGACTATGAATTCTGCGGAAAATAACAATAGGAATAAAGCCATAATTATCCTATATATGAATTTGATAATGTTTTTATTAAAATTGCAAAATAGACAGAATATTATTCCAATAAAAAGCACAATACCAATGACGTATAAATATTCCTTAAAAACAGGGAAACTTAACTACTTAATAAATAACTCAATAATGCAAAAATCATTTTCTGTATTTTGTTCCACAATAAATTGTAAAGCTTCACTATTTTCTTTGATAATTAGAGTCTCAAAGGGCTGTAAATAAAAGGAATCGGCATTAATTGTTACACCCAAATTAGGCGTAATATTAAAAATTAGTATCTCACTTGCGCCACTCACCCAAGAATTAATGAACGCGGTATTCACCCATTGTAGGCGAGCTTGATATTTTTCTGGGTTATAGATGACATTAAAATCCCGAATTGCACCTTGAACGAGTTCCGCATAAACGTCGCTTTCCCCATTAAAAGCAAAAAATTCTTTTTGTTTTAAGGTCACCGCTGGTTTCTTATCTACATGCAAAATAAGTCCCTCGCCTTCCAATACGCCAATAATACGTTGTCGATTTTGGAAAAACGAAAATGCTCCCGCGGTTTTAACATCGGCAATCGACACTCGCCAATCAAAATCATCTAAACCTTCACCATGACTGCGTGCCAATTCAAGTGTCGACCCTTGGCCATTTTTCCAAGGCATATTGCGATAATCTTGCGTCGTTAATATCTGAGTCATAAAGAGAGCCCTACTTTGGTGGATACATTGTTTTTATAATGAGCTTAGCTAATGACTAACCTAATCATAGATAAGCTATTTTTTAGATACTCTTAAACTGTAGCTTTAATCCGAGAGAATTAACGATTTTTATAATCGTCATAAATGTTGGATTTCCCTGTCCTGATAGCGCCTTATATAAACCTTCACGACTCATTCCAACTTCTTTAGCTAATTGGCTCATATTTCTTGCCTTTGCAATATCACCAAGTGCAGCGAGAACTAGACTAGGGTCACCTTCCTCTAAAATTTCGTTTAGATACATCTGTATTTCTTCTTCACTGTTTAAATACTCAGCGATATCAAATTCTTTTAATTTAGTATTCATAGTTCCCCCTCAACTTCACCAAAAAGGAGTTTAGCTTTATGGATATCCTTCTGTTGCGTTGCCTTTGTCCCACCACAAAGTAAAATTACAATAACATTGTTTTTCTGCTTTAGGTAAACACGATACCCTTGTCCTTCATGTACCCTCAGTTCCGAAAAGCCATCACCAATGGGTTGAACATCACCATAATTTCCATTTTTTAACCGCCTAATTCTCACTAGAATTTTAGTTTTAGCTCGAATATCTCTAAGGTTTTTGATCCAACTATCAAAACATTCCGTTGTTAGAACCGTGATCATAAGACTGCTCCTTGTCTTTATGTTTTTATCTTAGCAGCCTTCGTTTAGTTGTCAACTATAGTTAACAACCATGAATAAAGGACTAGTTTAGAAACAAAAAAAAGCCCCAAAAAGGGGCTATAAAAGACAGGGATGGTGTCTATGGCAAGGAAAAACTTCACTTACTGCTACTTCACTACTTACTATGAAACTCAAAATATGAAACTAACTAACTTGCATTACGGCAGGTACTAATAACTAAATTTACTGAAACTGCATCGCTTGAAATTCCGCCATTTTGTGTTGGTGAATGCGTTCAAGTTCAGTTTTCTGTTCTGGCGTTAACAACTGGTACAATTCATGGTGAATTCGAGCCATTTCAACACGTTGTTCCAATTCTTTTTGCATTCGATTTTCAAGTTCTTCACGAACCGCTTTGTCATCAAAGCTATCCGCTATAATTAATTTGTGCAGCGCTTCACGTTCTTTAACTAAAGCAGTGTTATCAACACGATAATGGCGCTGTGTTGCCATTAAATCACGTAATTGCTGGCGCTGTTTTTCATTTAACGTGATACCATTAAACATAAAGGTACTGGCACGTTCTTCACTGCTAAATAACTCATGATGTTGGAAGGGCACAACCGCATTACCTGACGGCGTAGTTGGCTCAGACTGCATCTGTAACATCAAAGGTGTTGAACTTTCATTTGCAGCACTTTGTGGTTCTTCTGCAAAAGCAACCGCTGGCCCGAACACAAACGTAGAAGCTAAAACTAACATTGCGGTTTTATGTACTGTATTATGTACTTTGCTATGTGTTGTTCTCAGCATTTGACACCTTGTCTCCGAACTGTGCTCGTGATTCAATGTGAACAAATATACACCTGTGGCTGCAAACTAGCGTCAGAGCATGTAAAAGAACGTAAAGTCATGGAATCGTACAGATTGTTATCGTATTTTGGCAGTTGGAGGACTTAAAAAATGCATAAAATCCTATTAGTTGATGACGACCGTGAACTCACGTCGCTATTAAAAGAACTGCTGGAAATGGAAGGTTTCAATGTTGTCATCGCCTATGATGGTGAACAGGCATTACAGCAAATTGACTCATCCATTGACCTGTTACTACTTGATGTCATGATGCCGAAAAAAAATGGTATTGAGACATTAAAAGAACTGCGCCAAATCCATCAGACCCCTGTTATCATGTTAACGGCTCGCGGTAGTGAGTTAGATAAAGTTCTGGGCCTAGAATTAGGTGCGGACGACTATCTCCCTAAACCGTTCAATGACCGTGAGCTGGTAGCCCGTATTCGTGCTTTATTGCGTCGTTCTAACTGGAGCGAGCAAACTCAAGGCGACAATAGCAATACCCCTGTTTTACAAGTTGATAAACTGCAACTTAACCCAGGTCGCCAAGAAGCCAGCTTTGATGATGAAATTTTGGACTTAACAGGTACCGAATTTACGTTGTTATATCTGCTCGCACAGCACCTAGGCCAAGTGGTTTCTCGTGAACACCTTAGCCAAGAAGTACTTGGGAAGCGTTTAACACCGTTTGACCGTGCTATTGATATGCATATTTCAAACTTACGCCGCAAACTGCCAGAGCGCACTGATGGCCAACCATGGTTTAAAACCCTACGTGGCCGCGGATACTTAATGGTTTCTGCCACATGATCAACAGCTTAACCGCAAGGATCTTTGCGATCTTCTGGTTTACCCTCGCGCTAGTATTAATGCTAGTGCTGATGGTGCCCAAGCTCGACTCTCGGCAAATCACCGTCCTTATGGAGAGTGAACAACGCCAAGGGGAGATGCTTGAACAACATATTGAAGCCGAACTCGCACAAGCTCCGCTCAATGACCTTCTTTGGTGGCGGCGTATTTCTAACGCCATCAAAAAATGGGCACCTCCCGGCCAACGGTTGATTATCGTCACCAGTGAAGGCCGTGTGATTGGTGCGATGCCAAGTGAAATGCAGGTGATACGTAACTTTATTGGGCAATCCGATAACGCCGATCACCCGAAAAAGAAAAAATATGGACGAGCCGAAATCCTCGGGCCATTCTCCATTCGCGATGGGGAAGACCACTACCAGCTATATTTAGTTCGCCCAGCAAGCAGCCCACAATCTGACTTTATTAACTTATTGTTTGATAGGCCTTTCTTATTACTGATCGCAACAATGCTGATCAGCGCTCCATTATTATTATGGTTATCTTGGAGCCTTGCCCGCCCTGCTCGTAAGTTAAAAATGGCAGCAGACGATGTCGCGAAAGGAAACTTACGGCCACACCCAGAGCTAGAAGCTGGCCCACAAGAGTTCTTATCTGCGGGGAATAGCTTTAACCAGATGATCAGTGCCCTTGATGGTATGGTTAGCGCTCAGCAACGCTTAATCTCTGATATTTCTCATGAATTACGGACTCCATTGACACGTTTGCAACTGGCAACAGCCTTATTGCGCCGTCGCCATGGAGAAAGTAAAGAGCTCGAACGCATCGAAACCGAGACCCATCGTCTAGATAGCATGATTAACGATTTGCTGGTGCTGTCTCGCAGCCAGCACAAAAACGAGATCTTGCGTGAAAATATCAAAGCCGATGAACTTTGGGGCGATATCTTAGATGACGCTAGCTTTGAAGCCGAACAAATGAACAAAACGCTCGAGGTCACTTCTCACCCTGGACCTTGGCCGTTATATTGCAACCCTTCCGCTGTCGGTAGTGCATTTGAAAATATTGTGCGTAACGCATTACGTTATTCACATACCCACATTGCCGTTGATTTCAAAGAAGAAAATAACGGCATTTTAATCACTGTCGATGATGATGGCCCGGGTGTTAGCCCTGCTGACCGCGAGCACATTTTCCGCCCATTCTACCGAACCGATGAAGCTAGAGACCGAGAAACCGGTGGAACTGGTTTAGGCCTTGCAATTGTTGAAACCGCAATAACGCAACATAAAGGTTGGGTAAAAGCGGATGATAGCCCATTAGGTGGTTTAAGGTTACAAATCTGGTTACCTGAGCATGGACGTTAACCACACCGAAATCTAGCCAGCCAAAGGCCTTCTTTTAAAAGAGAAGGCCTTTAATATTTATCCACAAAATAAATCTAACGCCTAGAATGTTCTGATACTCCCCCTAAAAGCCATAATCCCTAAACAAAACACCAATATATAACTCCATTTATGGCTTTTTTTCGTTCAAAATAAAAATAACCAATAAGATAAAAAAGAATTATTAATACATAACACCAAAAACATATATATTACTTTATATCTTAATATGTTACTAAGTCCTATACCTTGCATATTTATCTGATATTCTGTTTTACCTAGTTAAAGTGTGATGATTTCTAGTTTCATAGAAGGCACAGAAGCCCAACCTAATAGCTATTTTGATATTTATAATAATAGGCTGCTAATAATCATATTTTAATTCTATTTATAGGTTTTTATTTATAGGTTTATTTACCTGTTCAATATTAGGCGAACTCAACTTCAAATGGATTTATCAATGAAAAATTTCAAGCTCACTAAGCTAGCCATGCTCGCTGTCCTCGGTGCGATAAGTGCACAAAGCATTGCAGGGGGATTAGTTTTACCAGATAACAACTTACGCAGTGACCTTGCTTGGCTTTCTGAGCGCAACGTTATCCAAATTAGCTTATCCACTTGGCCGCTGTCCCAAGAAGAGATCACCCGCTCCTTAAATAATGCAAATATTACGAGTAGCGAACAAGAAGCCATTATTCAGCGCATCAAAAAGAACCTCGACCGCAAGAAAAACAGCGTTCAACTCGAAACTCACTTTGCATCGAGCCATAACTCCATGCCACAAGGCTTTGCTCAAAGTAAGTATAGTGACATTCGCTATACCGTTTCAGGCAATTACAGCACTGACGATATAGACTTAAACCTGACGGCTAATGGCGAACGGGCTTTACGCGTTGAAAATGGCTCTGACTACAACCTCAACGGCTCATACGGTGGTGTAAAAATTTGGAACCAATGGGTAACTTTTGGTGAGATCCCACAATGGTGGGGTCCTGGCCACGATGGTAGCTTAATTCGTACCGACGCCGCCCGTCCTATGACCGGTTTTCTCATTCAACGTGCTGACCAAAGCCCTTTTGAAACCCCATGGCTTTCTTGGATTGGTTCATGGCAATATCAGTTAACGGCTGCACAATTCAAACAGTATGACCCCAAAAATACCAAGCTGATTGGCCTACGCATGACTATGAACCCAACTGATTTCTTCGAACTCGGTGGTTCACGCGTGGTCATGTGGGGAGGCGATGGCCGCCCGAACAACTGGGATTCTTTCTGGGATGCGATGGGTGGAAAGGATAACACCGGAGATAAGAATAAAGACCCAGGTAACCAGTTGGCTGGCTTAGACTTCAAACTAAAACTTTATCCATTAATTGACATACCCGTCAGTTTCTACGGCCAAATGGTGGGTGAAGATGAAGCTAACCTCTTCCCATCGAAAAACGCCTTTATGGGCGGTATCGAAGGTTACCATACCCTATGGGGCCAGCCACTCAATTGGTATATTGAAGGCGCGAACACCCATACTGAGTGGGACAAAGACGGCGTAATGTATCGCCACTTTATCTATACTGAGGGTTATTACCAACAAGGTGCATCACTAGGCCACGCGATGGGCGGCGACGGACGCATGCTCACCACTAAAGTGGAATACACTCTCGATGATGATAACCGTGTCAGCACCCGCCTCATGTATGCGAAGGTGAATAAATCTAACTTTGATGGCAACAAGTTATTCCCTAAATCAGAAACCATCAAAGGCGTTGATTTCGGTTGGTGGCATAACTTTGACAATGACGTCAGCACTGACGCGAAGGTTTGGGTATCTAAAACTGATTACGAAACACGCAATGATTTAGGCGCTGCCGTTACGGTAAACGTGCCGTTTAAGTGGTAATTGGCACACATTAAGTATATTTAATCAAAATGGGTTATGTCCTTAGCATAATCCATTTTTTTATCCCCTCTGCATTATTATTTTAGTTAAAAATATATTATTTATATAATTCCAATCAATACTCAAATTAATTAATATAATCAATCGAATGTTTTATTAATATATCTTTACGCTAAATCAGGGTAAAAATAGATACATAGGCATCTTACTTTCATAAAATCCATACTAAAGATAATGATATACAAGGGATAACTTAACTAAAATATTTAATCACGTACAAAGCGTAAGAATAGGATTATAACCTAATAATTTAAAATAACTTATTTTACTGCCACTCCTATTAAGACTATTCTCTAAGACTATTGCCGTGATAGTCAGTAACTAGCTTTAATGGTATTATTAAGCGCTTTTGCTTGACCCGATTCGTCACGAGGCATACTCTTTGGGCGGCAAAAAACAATAAGCCATGCTTATCAATTGAACAGATTAGCAAAAAATGCAATGTTTTCAATTAATAAGTGTGCATTTACAAATTCAATGGTGCTCTGGGACCCGACAACCCAGTGCGGTAGCTATGGTTGATAACATAGCGATTCCACATATTCAGATCAAAAAAGAGTAAAATATATGTCATTATCAAAAGACCTAAAAATCGGAATTATAGGGCTCGGGTACGTTGGGCTTCCTTTGGCAGTTGAATTTGGGAAAAAAACACCAACTGTCGGCTTTGATATTAATAAAAAAAGAATATCTGAGCTCAGTAATTATATTGATAATACATTAGAGTGTACTACTGAGGAATTACGACAAGCGGATAGTTTAACTTATACATCTGATTTAGCTTTATTAAAAAACTGTAATTTCTTTATTGTTACAGTTCCAACCCCAATTGATGGTCATAAACAACCAGACCTAACCCCCTTAATTAAAGCCTCTGAAAGTATCGCAACAATACTAAAAAAAGGTGATGTTGTTGTTTATGAATCAACGGTTTACCCAGGAGCTACAGAAGAAGTATGTATTCCAATTTTAGAAAAAAATTCAGGATTGTTATTTAATGTTGATTTTTTTGCGGGATATTCCCCAGAAAGAATTAATCCTGGCGATAAAGAGCATAGAGTAACTAACATTTTAAAAATCACGAGTGGCTCTACACCAGAAACAGCTGATACAGTTGATACTGTATATAATTTAATTATTGAAGCAGGGACTCACAAAGCATCTAGTATCAAAGTAGCTGAAGCAGCGAAAGTAATTGAAAATACTCAACGTGATGTAAATATTGCGCTAATAAATGAATTATCAATTATTTTTAATAAACTTAATATTGATACGCTTGAAGTACTAGAAGCTGCAGGAACAAAATGGAATTTCCTACCATTTCGTCCAGGTCTAGTTGGCGGTCATTGTATTGGTGTTGACCCGTACTATCTGACCCATAAAGCTCAAAGCGCTGGATACCATCCTGAAATGATCCTTGCTGGCCGTCGTTTAAATGATAATATGGGCCGTTTTGTTGTATCCCAACTAGTCAAAAAAATGATTAGTAAAAAAATTCAAATCGAAAACTCTAACGTGTTAATTTTAGGTTTAACATTTAAAGAAAACTGCCCTGATTTAAGAAACACTAAAGTCGTTGATATAATTTCAGAATTAAAAGAATATAATATTAATGTTGATGTGTTTGACCCTTGGTGTTCTTCTGAAGAAGCTGAAAGAGAATACAATATTCCATTAATTCCTGAGATTAAAAAATCTCATTATGATTCTATTATTATAGCCGTTGGCCATAATAAATTTAAAGAGTTAGGCAGTGAAATAATCCACTCATTTGGTAAAAACACTCATATTTTATATGACTTAAAATATATTTTACCTAAAGAAGAAGTAGATATTCGATTATAATGATCTGGTGAACACAAATGAATAAAATCGACAAAATCCGTGATGAGCTAATTCTTGCCCCTAAAAAATGGTTAGTCACTGGTATAGCAGGCTTCATCGGATCAAATTTATTAGAGGAATTATTGAAATTAAACCAAATAGTTGTTGGTCTTGATAATTTTTCTACTGGATTTCAACATAATTTAGATGAAGTCCAATCTTCAGTTACAGAAGAACAATGGAATAATTTCTCTTTTATTGAAGGAGATATTTGTAACTTTGATACATGTGCCCGCGTAGTTAAAGGAATTGATTACGTCCTACATCAAGCAGCTCTTGGTTCAGTTCCTCGGTCAATAGAAAACCCATTAGCAACAAATGCTGCGAATATAACTGGATTTTTAAATATACTTCAAGCTGCAAAAAATGAAAATGTGAAAAGTTTTACTTATGCAGCAAGTAGTTCAACTTATGGGGATCATCCCGCCTTACCTAAAGTTGAAGAAAATATAGGAAACCCCCTGTCCCCATATGCCGTCACCAAATATGTAAATGAACTATATGCTGGCGTGTATGCTAAAGTGTATGATTTTAAAACTATAGGGTTACGCTATTTTAATGTATTTGGTCGTAGGCAGAATCCAAATGGTGCATATGCTGCCGTAATTCCCAAGTGGATTGGCGCGGTACTAAACTCTGAAGAAATTATCATAAATGGAGACGGTGAAACTAGCCGTGATTTTTGTTATATAGATAATGTTGTTCAAATGAATATCCTCGCCGCAACTGCTAAAGATGAACATAAAGATAATATCTATAATGTTGCTGTTGGTAATAGAACTACTTTAAATCAACTATACTCTTATATAACAAAATACTTGGAGGATACTGCAAATATTTCACCAGCCACTCCAATATATAAAAAATTCAGGCCTGGTGATGTAAGGCATTCTCAAGCTGATATTAACAAAGCAACTACATTGCTAGACTATAAACCTAAATACACTATTCAATCTGGTATAACGCTTACAATTGACTGGTATTTAAAACAATAATTGCCATGTCATTAAAGAAAAATTTAAAGTGGAGCTTGATTGGTACATTATTTAGATATATAGCTCAATCTTTGTCTATAATAATACTTGCAAGACTTTTAACTCCTTACGAATTTGGAGTAATAAGTAGTTCTTTATTACTAATAAATTTTCTATCTATCATTGCTCAATTAGGTGGTTGCCAGTTGGTAATCACCGCCTCTGAGAAAAAAATTGATATTATACTTTTTCAATCTATTTTCACCTGCTCGCTAATTTCTATATTTTTCGCATTGTTAATATATATATATTCAGGTGACGTATACACCTTTTTCACATCTGAAAATATTAGCTATTACATCTCAGCTTTAACAATAAGCTTATTATTTAAAGGAGTTGTAGTTTCATTTGAAGGTTATATTCTTCGTCATTCAATGTTTAAATCCATAGCTATTTACGACTCCATTTCATTTACTTTAGGATATTTTATACCTGCGGTTATACTTGCTATATTAAACTATGGCGCATGGTCTCTAGTTATTGCAACTATATTACAACCAATAGTTTATTTCGCTTTAGTTGTAAAAAAATGTTTTGAAATTAATATGAAGCTAAAGATATCTTTTGATAATTATAGTAATACATTAGCTAGAGCGTTTTCTATTTCATACATACAAATAGTAAGTAATATAAGTGGGCAAGTTGATAACTTTATGGTTTCTAAGTACTTAGGGATTGAAAAGTTAGGTTTTTATACAAGAGCATATCAGCTCATGATTGTTCCATGTAATTTAGTTGGGCAGATTATAAATAAGGCCTTCCTTAAAAATTTCAGCATAGAGCAGAATTATTCATCACAAAAAAATATAATCGAAAAAAGTATCTTAATTAACTTCATTGTTTCATTTTTCATTAATATAACATTAATTTTTTTTGGCCACGAAATTATTTCAATTGTTTTAGGAAATGAGTGGTCATCGCTAGTTACTGTATTAACAATTTTAAGCTTTTCTATCTATCCTAGAATGATATATAAAATTTCCGAACCGATATTGATCGCAAAAAATAAATCATTTTTAATGTCAAAAATGGTAACATTACAAATGATATTGATGTCTATAACCATATATTGTTGTTTGAGTTATGGTTTGATTGGCGTATCTCTTGCCGTCTTATTTAGCTCATATATCTATGGCCTATTATGTGCAATATCATTATTTGAAAGAGAAAAAAAATTAATTTTATACCTGACCTTACAAATTACTTTAAATTTTTTATTACTAACATGGTTTTTAATGAATTATGTCTAAAGTTTTATCTCAATTATTCATTTATACTTTATGTATTGCTATAGTCATATTATCCGTAATCTATAATGATTCAGATTTTATTTTATTATCCACCTTTATTTGTGTATTTTTCTGTATATTAATTTCCAAGTTATCACCAGCGAGCCCTTTTGCGTGGTATGTTTTCTTTATAAATATTTACCATCTAAGTATTATATATTTGCATTATGCTAACTTTAGGTTCGTCAATAATGTTAATGATATTATTTTAGCTAATTTTTTGGCTACAATAGGATTCCTTTTTTCTGGCTTCTTTTTTATAAATAAGAAAGAAAAATTCAACATTTCATTTGCGAATAAAATTAAAAAGAAAACGATTATTTTTTATTATACAATATCACTAATTTTAACTTTAATCATCCCCCTAAGTTTCATCAGTTCTAATGCTCAGACAAAAAGTGAATTTGACAATACCCTTGGTTCTTTTTATGGCTTTTTAAATTTAACTATACTGTTATGGTTAATATATAAAAAAAACACGGGGAGTAAATACCCCGTTATATTTATTTCTTTTAATTTCCTTTACTTTATCCTATCAACATTATTGCTTGGAGAACGAAATATAATCATATCCTTTATGGTTATTATTATAATATCAGGATATGCCATTTGGAATTTTTCAAGAAAAAGGATAATAATCCTTTTTATGTCTATTTTATTAGCTATTCCAATTCTTGGTGAATATAAAAATTTATTTACTCGCACATCTTTCGAGTCATCTTCATCTAATATTCCCGTTGTTATTAAGCTAGCTGATGGAGAATTCCGAAGTGCAGGCTATAATCTAGATAAGATTTTTGATAATCCTCCCCCTTTGCAATATGGAGCATCACTCTTAAATGATATTGGTAGAGCATTAATCCCTGGATTTATTTATAAATTTGATAATAGTATTTCATGGTATAATAATGAGTATAACCCTGAGATCGTCGCCCAGGGTCGAGGTTATGGATTTTCTTTTGCTGCTGAAGGCTATATAAACTTTTCTTGGGTTGGTATATTCCTTTGGTTTTTTATAATAGGCATATTTATTAATTATATATACTATTTATCAATGAAGAATATGAACTATCTAATAATCTATATATTAATGATACCTTTTTTAATATATGCACTCAGAGGTGACTTCTCTAGTATCCTCTCCCCTCTAATAAAGCAAGTATTGTTGCCTTTGCTTATTATTTATGTAACAAACAATTATTTTTTTAAAAAAGACACGGAAAAAAAATAGTAAATCGATAGAAATTAGAGGATATAATGAATTTAATAGTTATTGGCGAACCCCATATAACCACTAGTACAGGCTCAAGAAATAATGCTTTGAATAATATTTTAGAGCATTATTCTAATTTTAACTCCACTACAACATATGTATCAAGTACTACAGACGTAATTCCTAATTCATATATTATTAATAATGTACGATATGTACCTTTAACAAATTATACAAAGTCTAATAGACTCATTTTAAAAAATAAAAAGGAAATAATCTCAAAAATCAAAGAATTAATTAACGATAAAGACTACCACATCCAGTTTAGAATTCCTTCTATTTATGTTTTACAAGTGTATTTCTGTATTAAATCTATAATTTCCTCTGATAGATTCAGTTTTTACGTTGCTGGTGATTGGAAAGAAAGTTTAAAATACAACTATCCTTCGAAAAAACATTTAGCTTTCATATTGCCTAAATTAGAAAACTTAACAATCAGAAATAAAAAATGTGTATTTACTGGTGATACCCTACTGAATAAAAACATAAAATACATAAAAAAAGGGATAGCATTTTATTCAACCACTCATTCCTTTAACGATTTATCAAGAGAAATTAAAGACAAATCTGACTGTAATGGAATTTGCTTTATTGGCCGTATTGAAAAACTTAAAAACTATAATTTCATCATTGAACTGGCTAAAAGTCATTTAGGGAAAAAATACTTATTCCATATATTAGGCGATGGACCTGATATGCCAATCCTTAAGAAAACAATCAACGAACTAAAGTTAACTAATATTTTGATTTATGGCCATATTACAGATATGAATTCATTCAACCAGATCATAGATAAATGTAAATATTCTATTTTACCTAGTTACACAGAAGGAACATCAAAAACACTCCCAGAAATGATGTGTAGAAGCACTATACCTATCGCATTTAAAAATGTCGGTTCGAATAATTTTATTCTTGGTGAGAATAGAGGAATATTAACCGATATTAACGATATAAACCAAGTATTAGAGAATATTGATTACATAGATAATAATTATCAAAAATACTGTGAAATACAAAAAAATGAAAGAGAATATATAGTTAACTTTACTATAGAAAAGCAATTAGAAAAAATGTTTAAATTTCTCTACGATACACAAAAAACACTATGACATATAAAAAAACACTTTGTTTCTCTGCAAATACATCATGGTATCTATATAACTTTAGATATTCCGTATTAAAATCATTAAAAAATGATGGCTATAGAATAATATGTATTGCACCGTTTGATGTTTACTCACAAAAATTAATTGATGAGCTTAACGTTGAATGGGAAGATTTAAGTATAAATAGAAAATCATTAAACCCTATACGTGAAATTAAAACCATATTAAAACTTCATTCTATTTACAAAAAAAATTCACCTGATATATGTATTAATTTCACAATAAAAAATAATATATATGGTACCATAGCTGCAAAAATAAACAATTGTTCAGTGATAAACAATATAACTGGGCTAGGTACAGCATTTTACAAACGTAATATTTTGTACTATATAGCATCTTTACTCTACAAAAAAATCCTAAATCATTCTAGTTTTATTTTTTGTCAAAATAAACATGACCAGCTATTTATAAAACAAAAATTTAATATATGCAGTGAAAAAATTATTTTGACTCCTGGTTCTGGCGTTAATTTGAAAAAATTCAAAAAAAATCATAATAAAGAACGCAGTGATTCTTTTAATTTTTTATTCGTAGGTCGACTAATAAGAGATAAAGGTATCAACGAACTCATTAGTGCGTTCGAGTTGATTGATAAAAAAAAATATAACTGTCATTTGTATATTGCTGGTAATATTGATAAAGAAAATAGAACTGCGATTTCAATAGAACAATTAGATAACTGGAAAAAAAAATCTAATATAACTTGGCTTGGTGCAATAAATGACATGCCAGCGCTTTATAATATGTGCGACTGTATTGTTCTCCCCTCATATAGTGAAGGTTTACCCAGAACACTAATTGAAGCTGGTGCTATGGGGTTACCAGCGATAGCTTCTGATATCCCTGGCTGTAAAGATATCATATCCAATGGCATGAATGGTTATTTATGTGATGCTAGAAATACACATGATTTATATTCGAAAATGTTGATAATACTTAATTCTACTACTGAACACTTAAACATTCTATCTCAAAATGCTTTATTAAACGTAATAAATAATTTCAATGAAGATATCGTTGTAGAAAAAACCAAATTCGCCATAAATAAAATTATCACATTTAGAGATTAGACAAAGCATGAAAATATTACTAGTTATCACCGGATTAGGTATGGGTGGGGCAGAGAAAATAGTATCTAGCCTTGCTGATGATTATAAAAAAAAACACAATTCTGTTACTATAGTTTCACTGACATCTCCTATATTAGTGGTTCCGAAATCCCAAGAAATTGATATCATAAATCTAAATATCCGTGGAGTCGTTAGCTTTATAAAAGCTATATTTACTTTGAAAAAAATTATAAAAAAAATCAGGCCTGATGTAGTCCATTCTCATATGTTTCATGCAATAATTATATCACGCATATGCCGATTACTAGTAAAAATCCCTAAGCTAATTTCATCCGCTCATAATACCGTTGATGGTTCATTGATTCGTTCTATGTTGTATAGGGTAACTGATTTTTTATCTGAAGTTACGACAAACGTCAGCCAGGATGCCGTTAATTCTTTTATTAAATCTCATGCGGCTAATAAAAACAAGATTATCTGCATTGATAATGGGATTGATATTACGAAGTTTAAAAAACTAGATAAAAGTGTTTTTCCCAGCGAGTTTTATAACGCTAATAATAAATTAATTATTTTATCTATTGGCAGTCTGACAAAACAAAAGGATTATCCAAATCTTTTTAATGCCCTAGCTTTATTTAAACAAGAGTATGGTTCCAACTTTATACAACTAATTGTCGGAAGTGGGCCTCTAGAACAATCCTTAATTCAACTGTCAACTCAATTAGGCCTTCAAGAAAACATCATTTTTCTTGGCCTTAGACATGATATCCCTGAGCTACTATCTTTATGTGATCTATTTATTCTCCCTTCAGCATGGGAAGGATTTGGTTTAGTGATCGCAGAAGCTATGGCCTGTGAAGCTATCGTAATTGGCACTGATTGTGGAGGTGTTAAAGATGTAGTAGGGCAATATGGTTTTATTGTTCCGCCGCATGATCCTAACTTATTAAAATCTGCAATATTTAGTTCACTTAACTTGAGCCCAGAGGAAAAAAATTCTATGCAAAAAAATGCACGATTACATATCATTCATAAATATTCACTTACTAGAATGGCTAATGAATATTTAGAATTATACCAAAAATGATATTTCTTCTTGTTTCTATAACTACATTAATATCAATAAGATTTCATGGAAATAATGATAATGATTAAGCGTTTATCCATTACCTCCTTCATCCTAGTTACACTTACAGGCTGCACCGTCACCCCCGGTGCCTATATGTCAACCTCTGGCAAAAATGTGGTTGATACGGGTGACCGAGATATTACCAAATTGGTTGATATCTACCCAATCTCCCCAAAATTATTGGATGATATGTATACCGCACCAACCATTGCCAAACCAAACTCTCAGTTAGAAAAGCAACTGACTAACTATGAGTACCGTGTAGGTGCTGGTGATGTATTAACCATCACAGTATGGGACCACCCTGAACTGACCATCCCTGCGGGTTCATACCGTAGTGCGCAAGATTCTGGTAACTGGGTGCATTCAGATGGCACCATCTACTACCCGTATATTGGCAAAGTCAAAGTTATCGGTAAAACGGTCACTGAAATCCGTACATTAATCAGTAACCGCTTAGCCACTTATATTGAATCCCCGCAAGTGGATGTCAGTATTGCAGCCTTCCGTTCGCAAAAAATGTATGTGTCTGGCGAAGTCGCTAAACCAGGTACGTTGCCTATCACTAACGTGCCACTGACTATCTTAGAAGCTTTTAATAATGCCGGTGGCTTAACCGAAAAAGCCGATTGGGATAATGTGGTGCTTACCCGTAATGGCAAAGAAATCAAAGTGTCATTACAAGATTTAGTTCAGTATGGGGATTTAACCCAAAACTACCTGATGCTGCCGGGTGATGTGCTGTATGTACCACGTAATGATAGCCAAAAAGTGTTTGTCATGGGTGAAGTCGGCCAACCAACGACCTTAACTATTGACCGCGCAGGTATGAGTATTACTGAAGCCCTAAGCAAAGCGAGCGGGATAGACCAAAATACAGCCAATGCAACAGGCGTATTTGTTATCCGCCCAATTAAAAACCAGCCAGCGGAAGACAAAGAACTTGAAGCCTTGTTACCGAAAAAAATGGCTGCGGTCTATCAGTTAGACTTATCGGATGCCACCTCACTCGTGATGGGTACTGAATTTAAACTACAGCCTTATGACTTAGTGTATGTTACCGCAGCCCCTGTGGTACGTTGGAACCGTCTAATCACTCAGTTATTACCAACTATCGCTTCATATAATCAATTAACCGAAGGTACCAAGCGTATTCACGACTGGTAATCGATATGTTTAATAATATTCTCGTTGTTTGTATGGGAAATATCTGTCGCTCTCCTACGGGGGAGCGTTTATTGCAGCACTATTTTCCCGAAAAAACGGTTCATTCAGCGGGCATTATCGCCAAAAATGACATGCCAGCTTATGACAGTGCCATTCGGATTGCCGAGCAACATAACCTTTCCCTTGAAAACCATCAATCACGTCGCTTAACCAGCGAATTATGTAATAAAGCAGACTTAATCCTAGTGATGGAAAACGAACATATTGCTAAAATCCACCAACAGTTTCCTGAAACTCGCGGCAAAGTGATGTTATTTGGGCAATGGGTCAATAAAACCGAAATCCCTGATCCGCACAAACGCAGTGATGAGATGTTTGAACATGTTTACCAGTTGATGGAAAAAGCCTCGATGACTTGGCAAGGCAAAATTTAATTTTATTTATTGGATGACTTAACATTTAACCTATTATGAACACAACAAAAAATAGCTCCCCTGCCTCAGATGAAATCGATCTGCTCGCTCTGTTTAAAGTTTTGAAATCCAATACCATTAAAATTGGGTTTTTTACTGTGTTTTTTGCCGCTATTGCAATAGCATATAGCCTATTGGCAACACCAATTTACCAAGCCAATGCGACCTTACAGTATGATAAATTAGGCCAAGTCTCATTACTCGACCAAATGAGTGATGTCATGCCATTTGGTAACAGCAATAACCAAGTCGACTCTGAAATTGAAGTCATCAAGTCCCGCATGGTGTTAGGCAAAACCGTTGCAGACCTGAACCTAGACACTCAAGCAGCCCCTGAAGGCTTTGTCAGTAAATTACTGGGTGAAATCGCTCCCGTTCATATTGCCCTATTTCAATTACCTGAAAACTTAATTGGCCAGCCATTGACCCTGACTTATTTAGGGGATAACAATTATTCCCTAAATGTGAATGGCCAAGTCTTGCAAGGTAAAGTCGGTGAAGTCCTTAAACAAGGTGAAATTAACTTATTAATTTCCAGTTTCACAGCTGAAACTGGCGAAGAGTTTGCATTAATCAAAAATGCCCGTTACTCCACCATTGAAGACTTACGCAATACCCTAACCATCGCGGAAGTTGGCAAAGGTACCGGTATTATCAGCTTAGCCATTAAAGGGGCGGATAAAACTGAGAATGTTAAAATTCTTAACAGTGTTATCCAAAACTATGTTGACCAAAATACCGAACGTAAAAAAGAAGTCACAAACAATACGCTCGTATTCTTAGATGGCTACTTACCGACTATTAAAAAGAAATTAGATAACTACGAAAACCAGCTCAATGCCTTTCGCAAAAAGAATGAATCTATTGACCTCTCTTTAGAAGCTAAAGCCGCTCTAGACAGTGCATTACAAGTCGAAGAAAAACTTAATGAACTGACCTTTAAAGAGGTGGAGATTCAGCAGCTATATACTCGTAACCACCCGGCTTATCAGTCCCTATTAGATAAACGCCAGCAACTGTTACGCGAAAAAGAAAAAATCAGCAAAAACATTCAAAAATTACCAAATACCCAACAAGAAATCGTCCGTTTAACCCGTGATGTTGAAGCTGAACAAGCGATTTACGCTCAATTAGTGGCTAAGCAGCAGGAACTTAGCGTATTGAACTCCGGTATTACGGCGGATGTACGTATTATTGACTCCGCAGAATCACAACCAAACGCGGTGGCGCCAAAAAAATCACTGATTGTTGTTCTTGCCACTATCCTTGGCTTTATTATCGGCTGCGCATATGTGATTGCCCGCGAGTTCTTTAATAATAAAATTAAGAGCACGGAAGATATCGATGCATTGGGTGTCAATGTGTATGCCACTATCCCTTTCTCTTCTTATGAGAAAAAACTCATTGAAGCCGGTAATAAGAACCCATTAGCGATAGAAAATCCAGCAGATACTGCCGTGGAAGCTATCCGCTCACTGCGTACCAGTGTGTACTTCTCGGTGATGAACCAAGGTAACAACCTCGTTATGGTCACCAGTGCGTCACCGGGTGTTGGGAAAAGCTTTGTGACCTCCAATATGGCGGTGGTACTGGCTAACGCAGGTAAAAAAGTATTATTAATCGATACCGACTTACGTAAAGGCCGTTTGCACAAAGCCTTTGGGTTAAACAATAAAGCGGGCTTATCTGACTACTTATCACAGCAAAGCTTAGAATCGCCAACTATTCATGCCAACGTGATTGAAAACCTTGATGTAATTTGTCGTGGTAAAAACGTCACTCACTCTTCTGAGTTATTAATGGGTGAGCGCTTTAAGCAGTTATTAGATAAAGTCAAAAACCAATACGATATTGTGGTGATCGATACCGCGCCAATCTTAGCCATTACGGACTCCGCGATTATTGGTAAATATGTCGGTACTTCATTGTTAATTGCGTTCTACGGTGTCAATACAGTTAAAGACGTTGATTTATCACTGAAACGCTTTAAGCAAAATGATATCGACATTACGGGTGTGATCTTGAATGGTATCGATGCAAGGTCTGACGACTATAACTACCATTACGAATATTAAGACTCAGGAATATTGAGATGAATAATCAACACGTTCTCGTCACTGGTGGCCTTGGCTACATTGGTAGCCACACCTGTGTGCAGATGATCCAGCAAGGGATGCAGCCGGTTATTTTAGATAACTTACATAATGCCAACCTTGAAGTGCTTAACCGTATTGAAGCTATCACAGGTGTTAAGCCAGTTTTTTACCAAGGTGATGTGCGTGATGGCCAAATTTTAGAATCTATTTTCGCTAATCATCAAATTCATTCCGTCATTCACTTTGCTGGGTTAAAAGCTGTTGGTGAGTCAGTACAGAAACCGATTGAATACTATGATGTTAATGTCAATGGCACATTGGTATTAGTAGAAAGCATGAAAAAAGCGGGTGTTAAGAGCCTGATTTTTAGTTCATCAGCGACCGTATATGGTGACCCTGAAGAGGTACCGTTAACAGAAAATTCCAAAGTCGGTGGGACTACCAACCCATACGGAACCAGTAAGTATATGGTTGAACGTATCCTTTCAGATTTATATACTGCGGAAGATGACTGGTCACTGACATTACTACGTTACTTTAACCCTGTTGGTGCACACCCATCGGGAACTATGGGTGAAGACCCGCAAGGGATTCCAAATAACTTGGCACCGTTTGTTTCCCAAGTCGCTGTAGGACGCCGCCCACAAGTCATGGTATTTGGCAATGATTACCCAACACCGGATGGTACTGGTGTGCGTGACTATATTCACGTAATGGATTTAGCAGATGGCCATATTGCTGCACTGAATAAAGTCAGCCAGCAAGCGGGCTTACATGTCTACAATCTTGGAACAGGAACTGGCACAAGTGTGCTAGAAATTATTACTGCGTTTGAAAAAGCGTCAGGTAAACCAATTAAATATGAGATTGTAGCAAGGCGCCCCGGTGATATTGCGGAATGTTGGTCTAGCCCAGAGAAAGCATTGAAAGATTTAAACTGGAAAGCGCAGTATTCTATCCAAGATATGGTCAATGATAGCTGGCGTTGGCAATCCATGAACCCTAATGGTTATAACAGCTAACCTCAACGAGTTATTTCACAAACGAGCCTGTATGGCTCGTTTTTTGTTTTCAGGGGGCAAATAAATTTTATGACACATATAAAAGTTCCACATGAAAACAAAGCCATTTGCGCGTAAACTCTTCCCATCATTTATTATCACAAATATCAGCTTAACGTTATGCCACACATTGTTTTATTCGAACCAGAAATACCGCCAAATACTGGCAATATCATTCGCCTCTGTGCCAATACTGGCTTTGATTTACATCTTATTCACCCGCTTGGGTTTACATGGGATGATAAACGCCTACGCCGTGCAGGGTTGGACTATAGCGAATTTGCCGATATCAAGCACCATCATGATTATTTTGCTTTTTTAAAAAGTGAAGGGCTAAACCCGGATAATAACCAATCTGAAAGTGGGGCTCGCGTGTTTGCTTTAACCACTAAAGGTAAGCCAAGCCACAGCAATGTCAGTTACCAACAAAATGACTATTTGATGTTTGGTCCTGAAACCCGAGGGCTACCGCCTTATGTGCTAGATAACATGCCAATAGAGCAAAAAATTCGTATTCCGATGTTGGCAGATAGCCGCAGTATGAATTTATCCAACTCTGTGGCAGTCGTGGTGTTTGAGGCATGGAGGCAGTTGGGGTATGCAGGGGCGCTGCTAAAGGACTAGACTATAAAAGGAGCTCAGTTTGAGTTCCTTTAGTTTGAATCAATAAAAAAATGCTCTCCACCAATTAATGGGATCAACCTTGCGAGCACACCATCAAGAACCCCCTCATCAGCAACTACCCCAAACTTCATACTTCTATCTTTCCAAGATAGTGTTTGAATAAGGTTTGCCGCAGCAACACACGGAGTATCAAGATTATTTATCCTTACTTCTGTTATGTGCTCTCTAATGCTTGTGCTAATAGGACAACAAATTACCAAGCCTGATTTTTTATTATATTCCACACTGGATAAAACGAGTGCAGGCCGATATTTTCCTATTTCTTTTCCTTTCGTTGGGTCAAAATCTAACCAAATAATATCATTTCGCCTTGGTATGTAACTTTTACTCATTCACCAATTTCCATATCATTAATTTGAGCAAGTTCATCTGAATGACTATTATATTCATTCATATTGTCAAGCAAATAAGCTTCAGAAAACATCCTTATCTTCTTTTTGGGAGAAAGAACCAAATTACCGTTATTAACAGAAATATCAAGACGTTGGCCAACCTCAATACCTAATTGTTTTAAGATAGCTGATGGGATAACAATGCCTTGGCTATTTCCCCATTTTTTTATAGCAACGCTCATTTCTCTTACCCCATACTTATTTTTGAGTATATTAGTTTCTAAATGTATAAACATTGTATAACCTCATTGAGGTTAAAGCAAATTTTCGGTCAATTTATATACAGATAGGGGAAATCAAAAATGAAAACGATCGAACTAGAACCCTCACAACTCAAATCCCATCCCCATCTTCAAAACCCCAAATAGTACCATTAAAGTTTTGATCCATTTCTAAGGACGGTTTATCGCTGGTTGGTTTGCCAACAATGCGTGCTGGAACCCCTGCTACTGTGGTGTGTGGTGGAACGGGGTGAAGTACAACAGAACCTGCGCCAATTTTTGCGCCGCGGCCAATTTCAATATTGCCTAGAATCTTTGCCCCTGCGCCAATCATCACCCCTTCTCTTACTTTAGGATGGCGGTCGCCACAGGTTTTCCCGGTACCACCGAGTGTGACGGATTGCAAAATTGAGACATCATTTTCGACAATTGCCGTTTCCCCAATCACAATACCAGTTGCGTGGTCAAGCATGATGCCACAACCAATACGGGCCGCTGGGTGGATATCGACACCAAAAGAAACGGAGATTTGATTTTGCAAATAAACCGCCAGCGCTTGGCGGCCTTCTTTCCACAACCAATTACCGATGCGATAGGCTTGCAAGGCGTGAAAACCTTTTAAGTACAATAGTGGCGTGGAATATTTATCAACGGCAGGGTCACGTAAGCGAACGGCTGCTAAGTCCATTGCCGCAGAGAAAATCATACTTTCGTCATTGCGATAAGCGGCTTCCACAATTTCGCGCACTTCAAGCGCAGGCATAATCGGTGAGCTCAGTTTATTCGCTAGCATATAGCTGAGCGCACTGCCTAAATTGTCGTGTTTTAATAATGTCGCGTTAAAAAAACTGGCGAGAAGTGGTTCGCAGTCCGCAAGAGACTTCGCTTCATCTTTAATGAAACCCCAAATTCTATCCAGTTCTTCACGCGACATAATCACTCACCTATCTATTTTTATTAATCATGCAGCTTTGGCATATCGGCAATTTCATCTTTCGTCGCACGCCCTAATAGGGCTTGCGCTGCCTCTAACACATTTTTATGGCGATAGAGGATTTGATAAATTTGCTCAGTAATTGGCATTTCAACACCAGCCCGCTCAGCCAGTGCGCGGACTTCTTTGGTATTTCGATAGCCTTCAACCACTTGGCCAATCTCTTTTTCTGCATCTTCAACGCTAACGCCATCGCCTAGCATCATGCCAAATCGCCGGTTACGGGATTGGTTATCGGTACACGTTAACACAAGGTCACCTAAACCCGCCATCCCCATAAAAGTTGCAGGGTCTGCTCCTAAAGCTGCACCTAAACGGCTCATTTCCGCTAAACCACGGGTAATCAATGCGGTACGTGCGTTTGCACCAAACCCCATACCATCGGAGATCCCTGCGCCAATTGCGATGACATTTTTTACTGCTCCGCCTAGTTGCACCCCTACCATATCGGGGTTCTTATAGACACGGAAACTTTTGCCGCAATGGAATAATTTTTGTAAATCATCACCAAATTGGCTATCGCTTGCCGCCACGGAAATTGCCGTTGGTAAACCTGCGGCTAACTCTTTCGCAAATGTCGGACCAGAAAGTACTGCCAGCGGAATTTCATTGCCTAATACCTCACGTGCCACTTCTTGCAACAAACGACCTGTATCCCGTTCTAAGCCTTTAGTCGCCCAAATAATACGGGAGTCTGCGCGTAAGTAAGGTTGGATCTGTTTTAGTACATCACCAAAAACATGGCTAGGTACGACAATCAAGATATTGGGGCTCGCCTCAACGGCACGTTTTAAGTCCGTTTCAAGAGATAAACTATCAGGGAAAGAAACGCCAGGCAAAAACGCCTGATTGCTGCGATCTTGTTCTAATTGATGAATGTGTTTTGGGTCATGGCCCCATAACACAACCTGATGTGCATTACGTGCAAGCGTAATGGCTAAAGCGGTGCCGTACGAGCCGGCACCGATCACTGTCATTGAAGCAGTATTCATTAAGCGTCCTGTTGAGCTTCTGAGTTCTGCGCTTGTTCACCTTGTTGCTGCTGTAAATAGTTCATGAACAGTGCATCAAAGTTAACTGGCGCTAAGTTCAATTGTGGGAATGTACCACGGCCCACTAAGCTTGTGATCGCTTCACGTGCATATGGGAACAGGATGTTCGGGCAGTATGCACCTAAGCAATGTGCCATTTGAGTACCTTCAATGCCTTCGATAGAGAAAACACCCGCCTGCTGCACTTCACACAAGAAAGCCGTTTCTTCACCTAAAGTTGCCGTAGTAGTGACACGTAAAACAACCTCATAAACACCTTCAGACAGCTGAGTTGAAGAAGTGTCTAAATCCAATTTGATTTCTGGTTGCCACTCGTGTTGAAAGATGTGTGGTGCGTTAGGTGCTTCAAATGAAACGTCTTTTGCATAAATGCGTTGAATTTGAAAGACCATTTCTGAGTTGTTTTGTTCTGACATAGTTTATGTACCTTTAACTTCCATATGAATTTTCCCTGTTATTCTTTGAGCTACAGGGGTGTTCGCTGCGTTGCGCTACCCAAGTCACATACTGATGTATGCTCCTTGGATATCTTCACTTGCTGCCTACCTGTAGCCCAAATAATTTAAGGGAAACCCTGTTATTCTGAGCTACTGGGGTGTTCGCTGCGTTGTGCTCCCCAAATTACTTGTTGCATATATAACTTGGGAAGCAACTCGATACCAGATAATTACTTCTTACCACGAGCTAAAGGGAGGTTTTCACCTGCCCAGCCAGAGATCCCTTCCTTCAGGACAAAGACTTTTTCAAAACCGTGTTGTGCCAGCTGTTCAGCTGGTTTACCTGATTCCATACCACTTGCAGAAACGATAATTACTGGTTTCTGTTTGTGTTTTTCTAATTCACCTAAATTATTCTCTTTAATTTCAGACGGTGTTAAGTTTATAGAATCAATAATGTGCCCTTTACGGAAATCGTCACGAGAACGTAAATCGACAACAACCGCCTCTTCCTTATTAATCAGTGTAATCGCTTGTGAACGAGCAATCACTTTCGTTTTAGAGAAAAGGCCTTTAAAGGTCATAACAACGACAGCGACTAATAGCGCTATCCAAACCAGACTCAATAACATGTTCCGGCTTACAAATTGCATGATTTCTTGGATCATGGGGGGCAATCACTCCCGTTAGTTAAAAACGAATATCAAAGGGTTCTGAGTATACCTTTGTGTTGAGCTAATTACAGCCAATTCCCGCAAACTCGCTTGTTTTTTTTGCGGTAAGGCCCGCAAAATTAACACAGTTCACTGAAAAATAACTTTTCTGTTTCGAAGCTGTACGCAAATATTTTAACATAAACGTGCGAAACAGGTCTAAGCTGTGCTTCAAATAGGCAATGAATAAGAAAAAAGTATTGAAAACTGGCTATACAAAATAAATCAGTGATAATAAAACTGTGTTATTTGACTTAATATAGTTCTAATTCAGGGCAAAAATCCGAATTTATAAATGTTTTCAATACTATTTGTTAGACAGTGCTGGAAACCATCACTTGCAGATGAAATAATCAGTTATTGCATTTAATTGAGGTGATTTATCACGATGGGCAATACACATCATCGAATGAAAATTTCATTTATTCGTCAGGCTATTAGCGCTATCTTTGGGTTAGGGCTGCTTGTTCTCGCCCCAACACAAGCTGTGTTTGCCAACCAGATCACCGCAAATAAAGGCCAGTTACATGATTTACTCAAAAGTATCGCTGAGAAAGAGAAAAGTGTAAAAGAACAACAAGCCAAGCGCTCAACACTGCTTGAGCAACTTAAACAACAAGAGCAAAGCATTTCCGCCGCAGGGCGCAGCTTGCATGAAACTCAAAATCAGCTAAAACAATTAGATAAAGAAATTATTTCCTTAAGTAGCAATATCAAGCAGCTACAAGCCAAAAAACAACAACAAGAGAAATTATTAGCTGACCAACTAGACGCGGCTTTCCGGTTAGGTAAACACCAAGGGCTCACTCTGATGTTTAAAGGTGAAGAAGGCCAACGCGAAGAGCGTATTTTGGCCTATTACAGCTATTTAAATCAAGCACGTGAAAAAAACATTGTCGCTCTAGAGGAAACTACTCAAGAGCTGCAAGAACAAAAACAACTCGAACAAAAAAAACAAGCCGAACAAAAAACAACGCTGGCTCGCCAACAACAAGAAAAGCGTAAGTTGGATAACGCACGCGCTTCACGGCAAAAAACCTTGAATGCCCTTGAGAGTACATTAAAAGAAGACCAAAAAAATCTTGCAGTTCTAAAACAAAACGAAGCGAGATTGCGTGATAAGATTGCCCGCGCTGAACGTGAAGCCAAAGCCCGAGCGGAGCGAGAAGCCAAAGAAGCGGCACGCATTCGCGTGCAAGTGGCAGAAAAAGAACGGCAAGCCAAACAGAAAGGCTCAACCTATAAGCCGTCAGAGAGTGAACGCTCACTGATGTCTCGTACTGGTGGTCTAGGACGCCCGGCAGGGCAAGCTATTTGGCCTGTTCGTGGCGCATTACTCCATAACTATGGTGATGTCATTTCCAGCGAACTGCGTTGGAAAGGCATGGTTATCGCCGCTAACGAAGGAACCCAAGTCAAAGCCATCGCTGATGGACGCGTGCTATTGGCCGACTGGTTACAAGGCTATGGGCTCGTCGTTGTCGTCGAACATGGTAAGGGGGATATGAGCCTTTATGGCTATAACCAGAGCGCCTTAGTGAATGTCGGCCAAGAGGTTAGAGCGGGTCAACCTATCGCCTTAGTAGGTAGCAGTGGCGGCCAAGAACGCCCAGCACTCTATTTTGAAATTCGCAGACAAGGTAAAACCGTAAACCCTCGTCCATGGTTAGGGCGATAAATTTTAAATTCAATTAATTAGGATAACGTTATGCTGAAGCACTTACCCGTTCGACCACTCATTGTTTTGTCATTATTAATGATGTGTCTACCGGTGAGTGCGGCAAAATTGGCGATTGTGATTGATGATTTTGGTTATCGCGTTAAAGAAGATAACCAAATTTTAGCGTTATCCCCTGCGGTAACTATTGCAATTTTACCAAGCTCTCCCCATGGCCGTGAAGTCGCAGAAAAAGCCCATCAACAAGGGCGTGATATTCTTATCCACATGCCCATGAAACCATTGAGCAAGCAACCGTTAGAGAAAGACACATTGGCTCCATCAATGAGTGCAGAGGAAATTGACCGCATTATTAAAAATGCAATAAGCCGAGTTCCTCATGCAAAAGGCATGAATAACCACATGGGAAGTGAGATGACCTCTAACTTAGCAGGAATGCGTAATGTGATGCAGAGCCTGTCAAAGTCAAACTTATTTTTCCTTGATAGTGTGACTATTGGCAATACCCAAGCAGGTAATGCCGCCAAAGAATACGGTGTTCCCACGTTACGTCGCCATATTTTTATTGATAACCACCAATCGGAAGAAGAAACCCGCACTCAGTTGAATAAGGCTGTGACTTATGCACGCAAGCACGGTAATGCGGTTGCAATCGGTCATCCGCACCCATCTACCGTTCGTGCATTACAAAAATACCTTGTCCAACTCCCTGCTGATGTCGAGTTAGTGGGTGTTAGTGCTCTACTGAGCCCTCAACCTACAACGAAACAGCCAACATCATTAAGAATGTTATCTGAAGAAGCGAAAAAAACACCGATACAACCTCAAAACAAGCAAGCAGTACAAGATGAAATAAAAACACCACCAACCAAAGATGCTACTGTTGGGCAACCCGAAGCGGCTAGCCAACCAGAAAATATGATTATTCCGCAAGAGCTCGGTCTCTGTGAGTTTACATTACCCTCTTCGAAGCTACAGGGGATTGATTTTATTATGTTTGTTGTCGAGGGGATTTATAACGATAAGGCTTTACAACCTTTGTTGGTGCAGGGCGATAGAACCCAAAAACGTCCGCTTTTCAAGCAACAGCAGTAAACCATTCTGCTCCCCTTCTTAGCGCAAAAGCCAAGAAGGGGAATGGATATGATAAAAATTTAATCCCAGTTTAAAATCACTTTACCCGCTTGGCCTGACCGCATGATATCAAAGCCTTTTTGGAACTCATCAATGGGGAATTGATGGGTAATTATCGGTGATAAATCCAAACCAGATTGAATGAGTGTCGCCATTTTATACCATGTTTCAAACATCTCACGGCCGTAAATTCCCTTAATAAACAGCCCCTTGAATATTACTTGGCTCCAATCTGTTGCCATCGAAGCAGGGGGAATTCCTAATAGGGCAATTCTGCCGCCGTGGTTCATGGTGTCTAACATGGTCTGGAAAGCGGCCGGTGCACCAGAAACTTCTAATGCCACGTCAAAACCTTCTTTCATTCCCAGTTCGTTCATCACATCTTTTAAATTTTCACGACTGACATTCACGGCACGGGAAACACCCATTTTTTTCGCCAATTCAAGCCGATAATCATTCACATCAGTGATAACAACATGGCGTGCACCTACATGTCGGCATACCGCAGCCGCCATGATGCCTATAGGGCCAGCCCCTGAAACCAGCACATCTTCCCCCACTAAATCGAAGGAAAGTGCCGTATGAACTGCGTTACCAAATGGGTCAAAAATCGCCGCTATTTCATCAGGAATGTTATCGGGAATTTTAAAAGCATTAAATGCGGGGATCACCAAATATTCAGCAAAACACCCTTCTCGGTTAACCCCTACTCCAATCGTATTGCGGCAAAGATGGGTACGGCCGCCGCGACAATTTCGACAATGGCCACAAGTAATATGCCCTTCCCCTGACACTCGGTCACCAATTTTAAAGCCTTTGACTTCCTGCCCAATCGCAACAATTTTCCCTATATATTCATGACCGACAACCATTGGGACAGGAATGGTTTTCTGCGACCATTCATCCCAGTTATAGATATGTACATCCGTACCGCAAATCGCAGTTTTACGAATTTTAATCATCACATCATTGTGCCCAAGTTCCGGTTTCGGAACTTCTGTCATCCATATACCCGGTTCAGCTTTCAGTTTGGACAGTGCTTTCATAAAAGACCTTTTATTTGATTATTTTTAGTTTTCTACCAATGCGGGTGAATGCTTCAACAGCGTGTAAAATATCCTCCTCACTATGTGCTGCGGACATCTGAGTACGAATACGTGCCTGGCCTTGCGGCACAACAGGGTAGAAAAAGCCTGTGACATAGATACCTTCATCAAGTAGCTCTTTTGCAAAAATTTGGGCTAGTTTGGCATCACCTAACATGACAGGGATGATGGCGTGGTCAGCGCCTGCGAGGGTGAAACCTGCCGCTGTCATTTTTTCTCTAAATAACACGGTATTACGCAATAATTTTTCACGTAATGAATGGCCTTCTTTCATCATACCAATCACTTTGATAGATGCGGCAACAATCGCAGGCGCGAGTGAGTTCGAAAACAAATAAGGACGAGAACGCTGACGCAGCCATTCAACCACCTCTTTTTTCGCCGCCGTATAACCACCGGATGCACCGCCCAAGGCTTTACCCAATGTCCCCGTGATAATATCGATACGGCCCATCACATCGCAGTACTCATGGCTACCTCGACCATTTTCCCCAACAAAACCAACAGCATGTGAATCATCCACCATCACCAAAGCTTGGTATTCGTCCGCAAGGTCACAAATGGATTTCAAATCCGCGATCACACCATCCATCGAGAACACACCATCTGTTGCGATTAAAATATGGCGAGCCCCTGCGGCTTTAGCTTCTTCTAAGCGCGCTTTTAATTCCACCATATTATTATTGCTGTAACGGTAGCGTTTTGCCTTGCTTAAGCGAACCCCATCAATAATGGATGCATGATTTAATGCATCTGAAATAATGGCATCTTCCGCGCCTAACAAGGTTTCAAACAGCCCACCATTTGCATCAAAACAGGATGAATAGAGAATGGCATCTTCCATGCCCAGAAAATCCGCCAGTTTGCGCTCTAAAACTTTGTGGTTATCTTGCGTTCCACAAATAAAGCGTACCGATGCCATACCAAAACCATGGCTATCCATTCCTTGTTTAGCAGCTTCGATGAGTGCAGGATGGTTAGCAAGACCAAGGTAATTATTTGCACAGAAATTAATAACTCGCTGGCCACCTACAATTTCAATGTCAGCATCTTGCGAAGTCGTAATAATGCGTTCATTTTTAAATAACCCATCGGCTTCAATTTGTAGCAATTGTTCTTGAATCTGCTGATAAAATCTTTCTGACATGATTTTTTCCTGTATAGAGACTATTAATAGAGTTTAATAATAGTCTCTATGTGTGGCGATATTCACAGCATAAATAAGTCAAGTTTGTAGCCAAGATCACGATATTTCCCTTGTTCTCATTTAAGTGTCAGCTCAATTCTCTTCTATCAATGCTACCGTCTGCGCCAAGAGATGTTATTATAGTCACCAATAACGATCCTATTTTCTTAACCCATTTGAGGTATACCCAATGATCATAGTCACTGGTGGAGCTGGTTTTATTGGCAGCAATATTATTAAAGCCCTAAATGCAATCGGCCGCACAGATATCCTAGTGGTTGATAACCTGAAAGATGGCACTAAATTTGCCAACCTTGTTGACCTTGATATTGCGGATTACGCAGATAAAGAAGATTTCATTGTGAGTATCATCGCAGGTGATGATTTCGGTGAAGTTGACGCGGTATTCCACGAAGGCGCTTGTTCATCAACCACAGAGTGGGATGGCAAGTATATGATGGACAATAACTACCAGTTTTCTAAAGAGTTATTACATTACTGCTTAGAGCGCGAAATTCCATTCTTATACGCATCTTCAGCCGCAACTTATGGCGGTCGTAGCGATAACTTTATTGAAGAACGCCAGTTCGAAAAACCATTAAATGTCTATGGTTATTCAAAATTCCAATTTGACCAATATGTACGTGAGATCCTGCCAGAAGCCAATTCACAAGTTTGTGGTTTCCGCTATTTCAATGTTTATGGGCCAAATGAAGACCATAAAGGCAGCATGGCGAGTGTCGCTTACCACTTAAATAAACAAATTAATGAAGGGCAAAACCCAAAACTGTTCGAAGGTAGTGATACTTTCCGCCGTGACTTTATTTATGTGGGCGATGTGGCAGCGGTCAATTTATGGTTCTGGGAAAACAATGTTGCAGGTATTTTTAACTGCGGTACAGGACGTGCGGAATCTTTCCAAGCTGTTGCTGATGCAGTCACTGAATTCCACAAAGACAAAAATGTGGCTATCGAATACATTGAATTCCCTGAGAAATTAAAAGGTCGCTACCAAAGCTTCACACAAGCTGACCTGACTAAATTACGTGCTGCTGGCTACACTGCGCCATTTAAAACAGTTGCTGAAGGTGTCACCGAATATATGCACCTGCTCAATAAAGACGCGTAACATTTATTTCTGAAAAATCATTTATGAAAATATTGGTGATCGGCCCTTCATGGGTAGGAGATATGATGATGTCACAAAGCCTTTATCGCACGATCAAGGCTTTACATCCCCATGCACAGATTGATGTGATGGCGCCACAATGGTGCCGTCCTTTACTCGCCAAAATGCCTGAAGTTAGCGAAGCTATTCCTATGCCTCTCGGGCATGGCGCACTGGAAATTGGTGAACGTCGTCGATTAGGCAAAAGTTTGCAGGTAAATGGCTATGATCAAGCTATTGTATTACCAAATTCATTAAAATCTGCACTTGTGCCCTTCTTTGCAAAGATCCCCAAAAGAACGGGATGGCGTGGCGAAATGCGCTATGGCCTACTCAATGATATTCGCCCATTGAATAAAGAAGCGTTTCCTTTAATGGTGCAACGATACGTTGCGCTTGCTTATGATAAGCAAGCTATTCAATCAGCTTCCGATATTCCGACCCCCATTTTACCGCCTAAACTAGTTACGGTACCGCAAGAAGTCACTGAAACCCTGCAAACCTTTGGGGTTGATGGTTCTCGCCCTATTATTGGTTTTTGCCCAGGGGCAGAGTTCGGCCCCGCCAAGCGCTGGCCTCACTACCACTACGCTTCTCTTGCTCAAACACTGATTAGCCAAAAAGGCTATCAGGTGCTGCTATTTGGTTCGCAAAAAGACCATGAAGCCGGTGAAGCTATTCGTTTAGAGCTGACCGATGATGCTAAATTGAATTGCCATAATTTTTCAGGGAAAACATCGTTAGAACAAGCCGTTAATCTAATCGATGCCTGCCATGCCGTTGTCAGTAATGATTCGGGTTTGATGCATGTCGCAGCAGCACTCGGTAAACCGCTTGTCGCTTTATATGGCCCAAGTAGCCCTGATTTCACCCCACCATTATCAGATAAAGCAGAAGTGATCCGCTTAATTACCGGATATCACAAAGTGCGTAAAGGGGATGGTGAAAGTGGTTATCACCAAAGTTTGATTGATATCCAACCCCAATTAGTTATCGATGCATTAGCTCGGTTAAATATAGGTATTGAATGATGAGAGTATTATTAGTCAAAACATCTTCAATGGGGGATGTTTTACACTCATTACCTGCACTGACCGATGCACAACAAGCTATACCCGATATTCAATTCGATTGGGTCGTTGAGGAAGGCTTCGCGCAAATCCCAACATGGCACAGTGCCGTTAACCAAGTGATCCCTGTGGCCATTCGCCGCTGGCGAAAAAATTGGTTTTCTGCCCCGATTAGAGCCGAACGTGCAGAGTTTCGCAAGAAATTACAAGCAACACATTATGACGCGATTATTGATGCGCAAGGGTTATTAAAGAGCGCTTTTCTTGTCACCCGCTTAGCTCATGGCGATAAACATGGTTATGATCGCCATAGTATTCGCGAGCCATTAGCCAGCTTCTTTTATGACCATTGTTATGCTGTCAGTAAGCAACAACATGCCGTTGAACGTATTCGCCAGTTATTTGCCAAAAGCCTTGGTTACACCTGCCCAACACAGCAAGGCGATTACGCCATTGCTCGCCACTTTTTGCAGTCAAAAGAAGAGCATCAAAGCCCTTATGTCATTTTCCTGCACTCAACTACCCGTGATGATAAACACTGGCCTGAAGAAAATTGGCGAGAGCTCATTGGACTGATGGCTGAAAGTGGCATCAAAATCAAACTACCGTGGGGAGCACCTCATGAGCAACAACGTGCAGAACGATTAGCAAAAGGCTTTGACTTTGTTGAGGTCTTACCTAAACTTACCTTAGCGGAAGTCGCACAGCAAATTGCTAATGCTAAAGCCGTCGTTTCTGTCGATACTGGACTTAGCCATTTAACCGCGGCACTTGATAAACCTAATTTTACCCTGTTTGGCCCCACTGACCCCGGCTTGATTGGGGGATATGGGCAAGGGCAGCATGAAATTAAGTCCGCAATAAATACGATGGAAAGTATCAGTGCTGATGATGTTTATCAACAGTTGACCTGCAAAATTCTATAATGTAAGGAAGCGGCTAATAGCCGGTCCCTTACATTTTACTTCTGCTCTGGCGCAATAAACCCAAAGCACATAGTTTCAGGGGCGGCATCCGGTTCAGAACGATAAATCACATCTTCTTTTTCTATCGTAAACTGTGGCCAGAACTTACGAACCTTAGCGAAGTTTTCATGGGCGCAATCATCATATTTCTTGCCCAGCAATAATGCACCATGTTGGCGAATTTCAGCTTCTGTAATATCACGGTTGTACACATTTGGCGGCATATGTTTTTCCATTGACCATGGCTGGATCACATGTGGCCTGTCCTTACCATAAATAATAAACCATTGATATTGGTTATCTTCTCCGCCAACATATTTTACTGGCGTACCATAACGCTGATACCAACGTTGCTCACCATCTGCTATCAAGGTTTTTACACCAATAAATTTTTGCCCTGCTCCACGGATATTCGCAGCCTGAACCGTGATATAACCAACCACCACTAAAACACTAAAAATGGCAAAACCAACCAATGACTTCTTAAACGGTTTTCTTGGCATTTCTATTATTGAGCCAACAAATAAAGGTGCGCTGATAGCCATAAATGGTTGCAGCCATTCAGTTATTCGACCACCATCGTGGAAAGAGAACCAGCCATAGATCACCACCAGTGGAAAAAGAAGAATAAAGTTAGCCAAGCGATTAGGTAATGCTTTCGGCCATCCTAACTTTCCACCACTGCAATAAACAATAATCGCAGCAATGACTAACGGATAAAACACGCTAAGTGCTGCTTGTGTGGTATGAAGATTAAACCCAGGGTCGATTTGTGAGTCCACCCATTTGAAAGCCGAAAAGTCCGTTGCCATCAACCAAAAGAAATTTGGTAATACCAAAGCAAACCACAAAGCAATCGCAAGGTAAAAAACAGGTTGACGATAGCTTTGACGAACCTGTTTCACAAATAGGGTTAATAAGAAAACAGACCCAACTAATGCTAACGTTGAATATTTCCCCATCGTTGCAAGAGCTGAAAATAAAGCAAACGGCAACCACCATGCAGGATTATCATCAACAGCACGTAAAAAGAAATAAATAACCCAAGGCCATAATGTCACTAAAATATAGTTATCATTATAAGGAATGATATCGAAATTAATAACACCTGATAAATTCAACATTAGCATTGCAAACCAAGCGAGGTCGCGGCGCCCAGTTAAACGAAAAGCCAACTTCCACACACCAAGTAAACCGAATGCGATACCCGCAAAGTGGCTAAAGTACCAATAAAAACTATAGGAGATATCAAGATAAATTGCCGGCCACATCATAACGCCAACAAACCATGGGTTTTTAGGTGATCCCCACTCCCCGTTCATCCCCCAATTTACCGCTTCTACTGTGTCATAAGGTACGGTTGGGTCGAAATAAAAACTCGCTAAGATCCAAGCTATGGCATAGCTTATGACCCATACATAAACATATTTATTTGAAATTGATTGATTAATGGCTGGCATATAGTCTTAAAAAGATAAGCAAAAGTTCCAACATTCCATTTGGATACTACCCTAATAGTAATAAACCAAATCGAATGACTCTATAATAAACGAGGCAGTGTACTATAGTTTAAATGCAATACTAGGATGTGCCAGAAAATATTCACAATCTATTGTTGTAATGTTCAAGTTAATATTCAAAAAAAGACATTACTTGGCATTATTGCTCTCGCGGAGGCAAATAGGGTTGCAATAGTTTTAATAATCTTTGAAGAGCACCTTGATTCTCATGAAGAACCTCGGCGGCGTGACGACCATAATATAAACGGTAATCCTCATCAGAAAGTAAACTCGTCACGGCTTGGACCATCGATTCACTATCTGTCACCGTAATCAATCCATCTGCTTGAGTCAGTTTTCCACAAATATCTTTGAAATTAAATGTGTGCGGCCCCATTAATACAGGTAAAGCGTGGGCTGCCGCTTCGAGCGGGTTATGTCCTCCAGTTTCTACCAAGCTTCCCCCAACAAAGGCAATATCCGCAATTCCATATAACAACATCAATTCCCCCATGGTATCACCAATCACCACTTGGATATCTGCGGAAGGAATCGCATTCGCACTGCGACGAATAAAGGTTAAGCCGGCTTTTTGGGTCAGTTCTTCTGCTTTAGCAAAGCGTTCTGGATGGCGAGGAACTAAAATTAAAAGCAAATCAGGAAAACGGGATAACAACTTTTGATGAGTTTCTAATACAATGGCTTCTTCACCCTCGTGAGTGCTGGTCGCTATCCAGACAGGACGATGTGCTGCCCATTGGCGACGCAACGTTATCGCTCTTACGGCTAATTCAGGCGTCACTGAGATGTCAAACTTCAAGCTCCCCGTGACACTCAATTGCATCCGCCGTAACCCTAATTGAACGAAGCGTTCACCATCTTCTTGATGTTGTGCTGCGACCATCGTGACATTACGTAGCATACGTTTCACAAAGCTACCGAGCTTTTGATACCCAGCAGCAGAGCGCTCAGAAAGTCTCGCATTTGCAATAACCAATGGAATTTTACGTTTATGCAATTGATTAATCATGTTTGGCCATAACTCAGTTTCCATAATGATCACAAGTTTTGGGTCGACTTGTTTCAGGAAACGGCGCATTGAACCAGGAAGGTCATAAGGTAAATAGACGTGGTCGACATCATCACCAAACGCAGAAAGAACACGCTCTGAGCCAGTTGGCGTCATTGTTGTTACTGTAATTGGCAAAGACGGATAGTGATGGCGAAGTGCACGGACTAATGGAACCGCTGCGAGGGTTTCCCCGACAGAAACTGAATGTAATAAAATGCCTTGAGGTTTTACTTTTCCTGCACAAAAGCCATAACGTTCGCCCCAACGTTTACGATACGCAGGCGCTTTACGGCTGCGCAGCAATAGGCGAACCCATATAAATGGTTGGATAAGATAAAGAAGTACCTGATATAAACGCAGCAATAACATTCGATCTGATTCACTTACCAAAATTGGCGCTATCTTACCATAAAGCTCGGATAAAAGTGTGCAGAATATGCACCTAAAAATAGCAGTAAAATCTTATCTACTGTTGCAACCATGCTAGATAGCCGATAATGTTAGCGCTTATTCATGCTATTTTTTCGAATAGATAATGCAAATAACGAGATACTATCGCCATGAAACATAAGGCTATTTACCCTGGTACGTTTGACCCTGTGACATCAGGACATGTTGATATTGTTACCCGAGCAGCAGCAATGTTTGACCATGTTTTGCTGGCTATTGCGAATAGCCAACGAAAAAACCCGATGTTTTCCCTTGATGAGCGCGTTGCCCTTGCTAAAGAAGTCACTTCTCACCTGGATAATGTTGAAGTTGTTGGGTTTTCTGAATTGATGGCTAATTTTGCACAAAAAAATGGCGCTAATATTCTTATTCGTGGCGTTCGTTCTGTGGCTGATTTCGAATATGAGTGGCAATTAGCAAATATGAACCGCCATTTTGTTCCTGACTTGGAAACTGTATTTTTATTGCCATCGCAAAGTTTGTCCTTTGTTTCTTCTTCTTTAATCAAAGATGTTGCCCTTCACGATGGTGATATTTCGTCTTTTCTGCCGCCTATAGTTGCTGAGGCAATGCTAAAGAAACTCAATAAAAAATAGCAAAGACTCGCTATTTTTGGCACTGCGGACAAAAGAAAGTGCTACGTTGCCCCTGTTTAATGCTTTCTATAGGCGTACCACACATTGAACAGGGTTCACCTTTTTTTCCATAGACAAACAATTCTTGGGCAAAATACCCTGGTTTGCCATCCGACTGTAAGAAATCTTTTAGTGTCGTGCCGCCTTGCTCAATGGAGCGTTGTAACACCTTTTTGATCTGTTGCACGAGTTCTGTAATTTCAGCCAATGTTAATGTATTAGTGATTTTTTCAGGTGATATTTTCGTCGCAAATAATGCTTCGTTTGCATAGATATTACCGACACCCACAACCACTTTGTTATCCATTAGCCATGGCTTAACGGCCACTTTTTTCTTTTGCGCTAATTCATAAAGATATTGGGGATTAAAGGCATCTGATAATGGCTCAGGGCCTAAGTGTGCAAGTACCGAACTGTTTTCTAAATCATCACACCAGAGCCATGCGCCAAAACGACGAGGGTCTGTATAGCGTAGTACTTTACCATCTCGCATGACTAAATCTACATGGTCATGTTTTTCCTCAGGCAATTCTTCGGTCAAAATACGCACACTACCAGACATGCCCAGATGAACAATAATCCAACCTGTTTGCAATTCAATCAGCAAATACTTAGCGCGACGTTGCACACTCAGAACTATTTCATCTGATAAGCTTTTAATTTGTTCACTAACAGGCCAACGTAATCGACTGTTGCGTACAATGGCGTAAGAGATTGTATTTCCGACTAAATGTGGCTCTATCCCACGGCGACTGGTTTCAACTTCTGGTAGTTCTGGCATCTGTACCCCTAATTTATCCCAAAAAATCTTACTTCTCTGTTTATATCACATAGGTTATCCTAATACAGTAGCCTTACTTATATGATAAATACAGAGTAGATATTTTGATGACTAAACAATTTTTTAAGAGCAATGGCTTACTACAGACACTAAATTGGTATATTCCAATTACAATACTTTTGCTCTGTATCATATCCCTGATATTAGTCCCATTTAAACCTAATATAACTAGCAAAATATTTAATTTAACAGGTTTCATTGCTATAATAACTGTTTTGGCATCACCAAAACATTACTTTAAAAATAAATCACTAATAATCGCTATCCCTTTGTTTTTCATTGGCCTATCCCATTTAGCTTGGGTTGAGTTATATAAAACCAGCGATTCATTATATAAAAATGTTTATTATGGCTATTTTCAAATGGGTAAAATTGCTATATTTGGCAGTTTTATTTTATTATGTATAGATAAAATAAAAGGAACTTTTAAATTAAACCGCCTTCATTTTTTCACAGCATTATTTATTCAACTGAGTGTTTTTCTATATGCTCTATATCAAGCGATTTATTTTAGCTCCCCACGTGTAGAACTATCATTTGGGAATGCATCAAATGCAACGGGAGCCGCCTATGCCATGATATTTCTATCACTATATTCTCAAACCGTATTCCTACAATCAAAAATAAAATTTAATTATGTTATTTACTTTGCATCATTAGTACTTACTTATATATCGATTATACTAACTGAAACTAGAGCTGCAATATTAGTTTATCCTTTCGTTTCGATATTTATATTCTCTCTGCACTCAAGAGAAATAAATACTAAAGTCAAGAGAAATAAAATATATTTAGCAATCCCTATTTTAGTTTTATTAATTTGCGGGTTATTCTTCTCAGATTCTATCTCTTCTAGAATGAGCCTAGCGGCAAAAGAGGGACTGTTATATATAGAAAATGGTAAATCCTCTTCTGTTGGTGACCGATTATCCATGATAAAAGCTGGAATTCACTCTTCAAATGATAATTTCTTTTGGCAATCAGCCGAAGAGCGAAATAACAAGATAAGCGAACTCGCTAAAATCGATAGAAGCTTACAAGGTGCTACAAAACATTTTCATGCACATTTACATAATGACCTTGTGGAGACTCTCTCGACCAAAGGCTGGATTAGTGGTGTAATGCTAACTCTAATATTTTATCTAGCTATTATCCTATATGGTATAAAAAATGACAAAAACCCTTTTATATTAGGGTTTGCTATTAGTCTTATTATTTTAGGCTTTAGTGATACATTAATTATATCAAAGCAAGTATCTTTAACATGGTGCTTAGTTTTAATATTAATAATAAGTTGTGTCCCCATAAAAAACAACCACATTACATCAACCTAACTTTTTTAAAGTTTAGCAGTCTAATTATCTTCCAAAGAGTGACATTGTTTAACTGAAAAACCCTCACTCTTTTTTTATATTTACCAGATAACTTATTTAACTCAATACAGTCCTCTTTGCTTAAAAAGTTATTTTCATATAACTCTTTAAGCTTATCATATCTTTTATTTAAAAATAGCTTCCAAATATATCTTAATTTTCTATCAAGAACATTATTTTTTAGTAAATTAAAAACTTCTTTTTTATCTTTTCCATCATAGCTTTTTTGTATTATTTCACTAAGCGTTTCCATTGCAAATATATCATGAAGATAATCTTTTTCACTCCACATTGAAGTTGTTAAAGAACCCTGACGATAATTATGGTGATATAAATAATCTAAGCTCATTTTACATTTTGCCAATGTTAATAACTGACATATAAATAATATATCTTCAGCGAAGAATAATTTTTCATTAAAACGAATATTATGATAATCAATGAATTTTTTCTTAATTATCATTGAACCAATATGAAAAGAAATTTCACCAGATAAATACTTAGCTAACAAATGGTCATCATAATATAATGATGGCTGCTTATCTATACTGTTCTTGTAATGTTTATAGTACCCACAAAGTTGTACATCTACATTATTTTTCCTTGCATTACTTATTAGAATAGGAAAAAATTCTGTTTCAAGTTGGTCATCGCTATCTAAAAAACAAATAAACTCACCTTCAGAATATTCAATACCAATGTTTCTTGCTCTTGACACACCTCCGTTTGGCACTGATATGATTTTAATCAATTGATTAAGTTTAAAATATTCATTGAGTAAATCTAGAGTGTTGTCCGTTGAACCATCATCAACAACAATAATCTCAATATGATAGTCGTCAGGAGCGACAATGGAATTTATGGTATCTAAAATAAAACCACTAGAATTATATACAGGTATAATGATAGAAACGAGAGGTTTTTCTCTCGGATGAGACTTATCAATAAGAATATGTTGCTTATTCATTGTATTTACCAGTAAGATGCCCTTATGCTTCCATATAAAATGCTATCTTTATATATATGGCAGCCTTGTTTATAACCGCTAAACTATACTAAATCCTTACAAATAAAACCATAACCTTATATAAAATTAATTGTTATCTTATAGGCCACAGACACATAGCTATGACAAAAAAAATTGATATCAAAAAAATAATATTCAGCATATTAGCATTAACTATATTAATTGTTTTTTCTAAGATGATGCTAAGAGGTTCAGGTATTTCTCACCCTAGTGTTCGAGATATTACACTAGTCTGCCTCTTTTTTATCATATTAAGCTCATCTCAAAAAGCCTATTGGCTAATCGGTTCGATAATAGTGACAATATATGCATTATACACTCCTATCGGGCTTACATTTGGAACTCCTACCTATCAATACCTTGCATCTTTAATTGCTACTGATGCATTAGAAACTGCAGAGTTCTTTACTCAGATCCCATTAAAAAATTACCTCTCTATTCTAGTCATTATTGGTGGTTTTATTTTATTTAAAAAAATAACCAATTCTAAAAAAATACAGTTTTATAAAAACAAATCATTAATTATATGTTTAATAATTATAGCTTTAATAGATCAAGTTCCTTTTAGAATATTTAATGAGGGTTATCAATCAATTAATAGTTTACAAAAAGAACTCGAAACATTAAGCCCTTATACCCAAAAAAGTAGTTGGGGTATATCTACACTTAAAAATGATGAAAAGCATTATGATGATTATATATTAATTGTTGGTGAAAGTGTAAGACGTGATTATATGGGGGTTTATGGGTATCCAATAAATAATACACCATTCTTATCTCATACAAATGGTACTATTGTTGATGGTTTAACAGCTCCAGGTACAAATACGATTTCTTCATTACGACTGATGTTAACACTTCCTAATATAATTGAGTGGGCACCAAACTATGGCCTAAATTTTATTGATTTAGCTGAATCTGCAGGTTTTAAAACATACTGGCTGTCAAATCAAGGTTTTATTGGAGAATATGACACACCTGTTAGTTTTATTGCAGCGAGAAGCTCCCTCAAAAAATTTATGAAAATTGGAGCTTATAATTCAAGTAATTCAAGTGATTTTGAGTTACTCGATATTTTTAAAAAAGAGCTAAATACAACGGTATCGAAAAATCAAAAACGACTTTTCGTCATTCATTTGTATGGTTCTCACCCTGATGCATGTGCTCGTATTGAAGACTTTGAAAATAAATACTTAACAAAAGATGATAAGTATACCAATATTTCTTGCTATGTTGCCAGTATTGAAAAAACTGATCAATTAATTAGCAAAATATATGATGCACTTAAAAGCCAAGAAAATAAAAATAACCGTACTTTCTCTATCCTCTATTTTGCAGACCATGGCTTGTCCCATAACCTTGTTGATAATAAGCTAAAAATGAGCTTGAGTAAGTCATCTACAAAGATATTAAACATCCCTCTAATTAAAATATCTTCAGATGATAAAGATAGAAATTATATTAAATCGAAAAAATCAGGGTTATTTTTCACTGAGGGATTAGCTAACTGGCTAGGTATTAATAATGCTGAATTGAAAGAAAATTATAGCTTATTTTCATCATTAAAAGATGATGAAAAATATGATCCTATAGAGCAATATAAGGGATTAAGTCAAGATCATGATGATGCTATTGATATTCGAGAAAAATGATATCTAGAATTAAAGGCCAGGGAGCATAAAATCCCTGGCCTTTAATTATTTGAATCTTTTATATTCAAATAAGCTTTTTATACCGCTAATAAACTTACGTTGATGAAACTCGTGTTTATACCTTTCTTGATATTCCGGTTTTTTCTTCGCCTGCACTAACTGGCAATCTCGCCATGGAGAAGTATCAAAAGCAATCTTGAATGTTTCACTAGAAGGATATTCTATTCCCCAGTAATGCCAAGGCTTAGTCGCTCCAGTATAGTGAATTAGCTTAGTTGAAGGTTTGATGAAATCTTTATAGTTGATTTTTTCTAATTCATTCTTTAATGTATATATACAGTTGTAATCTCTTGATAAATAAATATTATTACAATCAAATAAAATATTGAGTGCATCTTGATCTAAATATTTTAACGGTTGTCCTGTGTGATTTTCTGTAATTAATTTAAATGCCTTTTTTGTGAACTGATTGGCATTCCACTTTTTTAGGTTTAAAAAAATCACGCCAGCATTGAAATATTTATTTTTTAAGCCTGTGATTTTTAATCTTGACTCACACGACTCTTGCATACTAGGAACATCAGGAATTACTGCCGCATACTCATCTTGAAAAACAATATGAGTATAGTCTACTAAGCTTCCTTTACAAAATACATCTGCGTCTAAATAAAGAATTGATGGAATTACCTTGCACAAATGGTCAAAAATAAAAAATCTAAAATACGTAGCATAAGACCATACATGGGATGTAGGAAGCTTTTTAAGCTCTTCTGAATTCAAAACATATACATCAATACTTACCTTTTCACTTGAAGCTAACTTTGTAAGCTTCATTAAAAATTCATCATCAATAAAATCTGTAAACAAATGAAATTTTAAATTGATATTTCTATTATTTATAATAATAGAGTTCATGGATATACCAGAGCCAAACAAAAACCCTTCATCTACACCATATGCGATATTTAGATCCGCTTCTATTTTGCTTTTCCCTAGCTCTATCTTTTCTTTTATTAAATCCACGTAACCACCTATTATCACTTTATTTTACTAATGAAGTATTGAATATATGAAATAAAACCTTTTATATATTTTCTTTGGTTTATTTGATGCTTAGCACAATAACGTAAATAATTACTATTGCTAGGAACCATTAAAGGAACCTGGTTCCATGGTGATACTCGTCTTGCTCTATGAAATGGTTCTGCAGATGAGTAAGATGCCCACTCATGCCATGGTTTTGTTGGACCGACATAATGAATAAAAACAGTATGTTCATTCACAGGATAAACAGGATTATCCTTTAACTCATAATTCAAGCTAAACTGAGTATTAAAAATACCTTGGAGGTACATCACCTTTCTCATGAGTAAAATATTGAGTACATCCTGGTCAGGATAACTGAGTTTAACAGCTAAATTTTCATCCATTAATAAATCAATTGATTTTTCAGTGATTTGTTGTTTTTGCCAGTTTAATAGGTTTATATACATGACACCACTATTAAAATAACCTTCCGAAATTGCGGGAGTATCTAGAGAATTAGCTCGGTTTATCCACCATTTCTCATCTCGTTCAGCTACAACAGCTGCAACTTCTTCACTTAATGTTAGAGAAACCAGCTCATTAAGTTTGTTATGGCAAATTATATCCGCATCTAAATACAGTAAATAATTAATTTTATTTTTAAAATATTCAGCGATAATAAACCGAAAATAAATTGCATGAGTCCAATTTTTGGTCGTTGGTAATTTATTAAGATTTTTTGCATCAATATAATATAGAGTGATCTTTGTATTATAGGTTAAACAAATCTCTCGAAATCGCTCTATATTCTGATGCTCCATAGAATCATCAATAAACACATGAAAATTAAATTCTTTATCTGGGTTTTGAATTAAAATGGAAACTATTGAAACTCCGCAGCCATATAAAAAATTTGTATCGATACCATATGCAATGTTGATGTCATTAGGTATATACTCTCCCTCATGTCCAAGAAATATTGCTTCTTTTATCATCCCATTAAATTCAATTTTCATAGCCATCACTCGATATTTTGGTTCCTATAATCCACGCTTTTCTGTTCTGATTCTAATTTTTTCAGCTTTACGACCAACTTTTTCGATAAGATCTTGCTCTTGCTTTAAAATTTTCTTCAAGGATAAGCCAAAATAGATCTTCATAAAACGAAAAATATCACGCTGAGTGAGTCCAATATTTAATGATGAATAATATAAACCAATTAAGTCTTTATTTCGCCAGCGAGTTGGAACAGAATTCCTGATTTGTGCGCGGTGTAAGTCAATCACCGATATTTTTAACTCTTCTTCATTTCCCGTAAATGGCAAATGCAGTAAAAAATGGCAAATATAACAATCACGATGGTTAATACCCGCCGCGTGCATTTTACGCACCATCTGCGCGACTCGACGAATAATCATTTGCTTAGTGCTAAACATTGGCGAGTTATCTAGCCAATTTGCACAATAATCTTCCAAACTCACCGTCGGGGTTAAATCTTCAGTAATAATAAAGGAGTGACGACGAAGAGGGTTAATCCCTTTTTGCCCGAAGGCTCGGCCATTCATCGTATCAACTCCCACTTGAGTAAGTCGATGAATAGCATTCCACTCTCTATCCGCCCCTAATACAGGCAACCGGAAAGATAATAAGTTTTTAAGGACTTCTTTCAGTGTAGTCCCATAATGAATTTTTATAAAATAGCTGCGCCCTTCAAGTTCAAAACGTAGCGTTTTACGCGTCTCTAACGCACGAAAAACTTCACCTTGTAACTTATCTGTCTCGATAAAAGGATCTTTGTTTTTCCACAATTCATTAAAAGGGGTTTTTAACTCAATCATTTGTTTCCCCCTAAAATAATATCTGCGGCTTTTTCTGGTAAACTATACAAATCTTCTGTATCCGCAAAATGTCGCGCATTACTTGCCCATTGCGCTAATTTAGCCGGATTTTTTAAGCTATTTTCTAAAGCCAAGTTTAAAGCGGTTTGCTCAAAGGGTTCTCTTATCACAATACCGCATTGAGCTTGGCTGATAAATGCAGCATACCCACACACTTCTGTGACAATAATGGGTAGACCCGCAGTAATCGCCTCTAATAACACAATACCCGCTGCTTCTTGATAAGCCGGATGCATTAATATATCGGCTGCTGCCATTAATTCTGCAATATCATTACGTCCGCTAAAGAAAGAGACTTGTGAGCCAATTCCTAGCGTTTTCGCTAACTGTTGGTATTTCACCGATTTATCTTGGCCAACTACCATCAATAACGTGTTTTTCTTAATGTCTTCGGGCAATGCCGCAATGGCTTTTATGGTCCGGTCAACACCTTTGCGTTTGAAGTCGGAACCCACCTGTAAGACTAAAAATGCTGACTCAGGTATTTGATTTTTTTCACGATAAATTCTTTTGGCGTCGGCAATTTGTTTATCATATTTTCTATCTTGGGCAATACCGGGAGGTAACATATGAAAACGCTCATTTTCAGTTCCATAATGCTTTTTAAAATGACTAATTTGATGTGGCGTTAACATTAATAGCTGTGTCGGTTTCCCCACTGCAAAAACAGCTTTTTCAAATGCAGCATAGTGTTTATAGCGAGGCGTCAGCTTATACAAAAACCCTTTTTCTTCAGCGACTTTTTGTGCATAACAGACATCAGCGGCATAATAAACATCCAGCCCTGGCATTTTATTGAAACCAATTATCCGCTCTGCAGGATGCTGTTTTAAATGAGCCAACACCCAGTCACAATATTGTGCATTTCGCCCATGATTCGTTTTTGATGTCACCGGCACGATAATAATTTCAAAGCCGCTAGGCTTATCACCATCCCATGATTGGGTATAGACACGTACGTGATGCCCACGTGACTGGCATTCGGTTGCAATACGTAGGAAATCCCGCTGTAACCCACCAAACGGAAAGTATTTATATAAGCAAAATGCCAGATTCATGTTAATACCTTGTCATCATAGAGCGAATATTCATCGGCAACATTTTCTCTGTTGCTTTAATTACATCAGAAGCTGGAATAATGGATAAATACTTTTTATCGCGATCTAGCTCTTCTCTCGGTGGCATAGTTTCATAATCACCCGCCCAAAATTGAACTACATTATCACTCCAAGGTCGCCAGAAAACATGATTTGTCGCACCGAAAAGGCATACTATAGGTGTGTTGGCTGCTGCGGCAATGTGCATTGGTGCAGAATCAACGCCAATAAATAAAGCGGCATGAGCAATCAATGCGCCTAATTCAGGAAATGAGGTTTTCCCTGCAAGTTCAGTAACAGGCTTTGTTTGGCAGCCATTTGCAATCTCATTGATACATTCTAAATCCTCTTTGCTCGGCCCCGAAGTTAAAACTACTTGATAGCCACGAGATTGCAATGCATCAATGACGGCTGAAAATTTTTCATTATCCCAACACTTAAAAGCTTGGCGTGCTGTTGGTTGAATAACGACATAACTGCTATGAACACCCAGTCTTAACAGCTTTTCATCAATATTTTTCCAGTCCTGCTCTGAATAAGCCATCGTTAAATGTGTCTTTAGTTCTTTTATTTCTAACGGCTTGAGTACTGATAAGTTATTTAGAACAACATGTTCGCCTTCAGGTTCTGTCAGATGCGTAAAACTTTCACGCCAATATTTAGAGTCACGATGGGCAAACTGATGGGAAATTTTTGTGCTAGCAGGAATAGCCCGAACTAATACGCTCACCATCCATTGGTCTGCTAGATTAACAACTAAATCATATTTATTTTGACGCAGCTTTAGCAGTAACTTAATAAAATTACAGGCTTTACTCAGCCCACTATTTTTTTTCCCTGACATACCGTACAACGTGTTAATTTCAGCATTTTCAGAGAGAATGGGGATTGTATCCTGATAAAGCAAAACATCAATTTCAGCATCAGGATATTGGTGTTTCAATGAGCTGATAACTGGTGTTGTCAGCAACATGTCCCCATGAAACCTCATCTTGATCACAAGAATTTTTTTAAACTGTTTTTTCACCAGGCACTCTTAATCAAGTCTATATGTAAAAGACAATAGTCATTCGACAACAAATATCATTATTAATTCAATGAATACTTACTATGTTACTACTTTCATAATAATGGTCATAGCGTCGAATGCACATATCAGTGACAACCCAAATTTTGAGTAAAAAAAAACCCAGCCGAAGCTGAGTTTTTAACGCAGAAAGCAAAATTATTTGATTTTTGCTTCTTTGTAGATCACATGCTTACGAACAACTGGATCGAATTTTTTCAGTTCCAGTTTTTCTGGCATTGTGCGCTTGTTCTTCGTAGTGGTATAGAAATGACCTGTACCTTCAGAAGAGACTAGCTTGATTTTCTCGCGAATACCTTTAGCCATTTTTTAGCTCCTTAGTACTTCTCACCACGGGTACGCAGTTCAGCAAGAACAGCATCAATACCCTTTTTATCGATAACACGCATACCTTTAGCAGATACACGCAGTGTTACGAAACGTTTCTCAGACTCAACCCAGAAACGGTGAGAGTGCAGGTTTGGCAAAAAACGACGTTTGGTCGCGTTTAATGCGTGTGAACGGTTGTTACCGCTCATTGGACGCTTGCCAGTAACTTGGCAGACTCGTGACATGTCTATTCTCCAAAAATCTAATCAGCTCGAGCTTTTTTGTTCTGGGTATGGCCGCCTCGTCAGGCTTAGGAGCCCATCTCAGCAAACTTTCATTGACTGAAAAAACCGTTGATACCTAAATAAAGATTTACTTTACTAAAACGTAAAAATTTACTGAGATAGGCCCTTCTCGCCAAACCCAAGATCCTTAAAGGTGGCGTAGTATACGCTTTACATCGTTTTCACTCAAGCCCAACGCAAAGAAAGTTGTCATTTTTTAGACAAAAAAATAATTTTATAACCATCCTCGCTCTACAAATGACACACATTGCTTGTGTCCGACGACAAAATGGTCGAGTAGTTTAATCCCCATAATAACGCAAGCACGCTGGATCCGTTCTGTCACCTGCCTATCTGCGGTGCTGGGTTCTGGGTTACCAGATGGATGATTATGGGCAAGTATAATCCCGTTTGCATTCATTTTTATGGCAAAGCGAATGATTTCTCTGGGGTGAACTTCAACTTTGTTCAAAGTACCCTTAAACAATTCCTCGTGACAAATAATCTGATTTTTATTATTTAAAAATATCACGATAAAGACTTCGCGCTCTTGCCCTGCGAATAAATCCAGCAACTTTGCTTTCAATTGCTCAGGCCCAGTCATCACATCTTCATGTAAAAACTGTTCAGAGAAAAAACGGCGAGCCAACTCACTGACAGCCTGCAATTGGGTAAATTTACAGCTCCCCATTCCTTTACATTGTTTTAGTTTTTCGTAATCTGCTTGTAAAAGCAAATAGACTGAACCAAACTCCTGTATTAAACGCTTCGCAAGCTGCAAAACAGGTTCACCTTGGCTCCCTGTACGCAAAAAAATAGCGAGTAGCTCAGCATCAGATAACGCAGCCGCGCCGTATGCAAGTAGCTTTTCTCTTGGTGGTAAGTCTAGATGTTCACTCATCATATTCTGTGTCCCTAAATCCCTTTCACCTTTTTTATCTAGCCTAAAAAACATTCACAACCCCTCACATATGGGTTTGCGTAGCGCTTCGCAAAAATAGTACTGTGACGAAAAATCGAGCGCGCCACCTCTAGCATCTCTGTGGTAATATGCCTCCCATGTTGACCGTATTGGATAAAAATAATGAATCAACTATCACTATTAGGTAAGCAGATAGTTATTGGTATCAGTGGGGGCATTGCCGCTTATAAGATCCCTGAACTCACCCGCCGTTTGCGCGATAAAGGGGCAATTGTGCGTATTGTCATGACTGAAGGTGCAAAAGCCTTTATTACGCCTTTAACCTTACAAGCCGTTTCAGGGCACCCTGTTTCCGATGACCTACTCGACCCAGCCGCAGAGGCTGCAATGGGCCATATTGAACTCGCGAAATGGGCGGATATCATTATTCTTGCGCCAGCGACCGCGGATTTAATTGCTCGCCTCAGTGCAGGAATGGCAAATGATTTACTCACAACGGTTTGCCTTGCATCCGCGGCACCGGTTGCACTTGTGCCAGCAATGAACCAACAAATGTACAAAGCAAAAGCAACACAAGAAAACTTAATCAAATTGCAACAACGCCAATGTATGATTTGGGGGCCAGACGCAGGTAGCCAAGCTTGTGGTGATATTGGTCCTGGTCGCATGATTGACCCACTAGAAATTGTTCGTCTAACCAGTGAGTTTTTTACCCCTAAACTCGACTTACAAGGCATCAAATTAATGATCACTGCAGGCCCAACACGGGAAGCACTCGACCCTGTTCGTTTTATCAGTAACCATAGTTCAGGAAAGATGGGTTTTGCCATTGCTAAGGCTGCTAGCCAACGTGGAGCCGAAGTCACTTTAATTGCGGGACCTGTAAATATTGAAACACCTGAAGGGGTTAACCGGGTTGATGTCATTAGTGGATTAGAAATGTATGAGCAAGTCCATAAAACGATTTCAACGCAAAATATTTTTATTGGTTGCGCTGCAGTTGCAGATTATCGAGCAAAAAACATTGCTGAAAATAAAATAAAAAAACAAGGTGATGAAGTTTCGATTACACTTATCAAAAACCCAGACATCGTCGCAAGTGTTGGAAATCTAAGGCACAATAGGCCATATGTTGTTGGATTTGCAGCTGAAACCCAAAATGTGGAAGAATATGCACGCCAAAAACGACAACAAAAACAACTCGACCTTATTTGTGCCAATGATGTATCACTAGCAGATAACGGATTTAATAGCGATAACAATGCATTACACCTTTTTGATGCCAACGGTGATACCCGTTTGCCTCACTGTAATAAAAATGAATTAAGCCACTATTTACTTGACGAGATACTTCAACGTTATGAAAAAAATTGACCTAAAAATCCTTGATAGCCGCATCGGTAATGAATTTCCTCTACCAGCCTATGCCACCACCGGTTCTGCTGGTTTAGATTTACGTGCATGCATTGATGCACCAATTGATTTGGCGCCAGGTCAAACGGAGCTTATTCCAACAGGTTTAGCTATTCACATTGCTGATGAAAATCTTGCTGCTGTCATCTTACCTCGTTCCGGTTTAGGTCATAAACATGGTGTTGTACTTGGCAATCTAGTTGGTCTCATTGATTCGGATTACCAAGGCCAACTCATGGTGTCAGTCTGGAACCGCAGTGACAAAGCTTTTACCGTTGAGCCTGGTGAGCGTATGGCGCAAATGGTGTTTGTCCCAGTTGTTCAAGCTGAATTTAATATTGTTGATGATTTTGACGCAACAGAGCGTGGGGCTGGTGGTTTCGGTCACTCTGGCCGTCAATAAATAGAATATCCTGATAACGAATATGCTAGATAGAACCTGAATTAGGTTCTATCTTTATGAATAAAAATAATCAGCCGCATATTTTCTTTCAGGAAGCTTGCTCAACATTACTTACATTTTAAATATTTTTTAAATCCATTTTGCTTCGTAAGCCTCTTTACTAAGAGCAAAATTTTGGATAGTTTGTTTTGCTGTTTTAGCAGGGGTCTTATTAGACATGGCAGAAAAAGCGACAACACAAAAACGTAACAGGCGTGATGAGATTTTACAGGCTCTTGCGCTAATGTTAGAAAGTAGTGATGGTAGCCAACGTATCACAACAGCAAAACTTGCTGCTACGGTTGGTGTATCAGAGGCCGCGCTGTATCGTCATTTTCCAAGCAAAATGAAAATGTTCGATAGCCTCATTGGGTTTATTGAAGACTCATTGGTTTCGCGCATTAATCTAATTTTAAGTGATGAAAAAGATACGATAATTAGAATTAAACTAATACTTGCCCTAATACTGGGTTTTTCCGAGAAAAACCCAGGGCTAACGCGAATCATGACTGGCCATGCTCTGATGTTTGAGCAAGATAGGCTGCAAGATCGTATTAATCAATTATTTGAACGTATAGAATCACAATTACGCCAAGTGCTAAAAGAGAAAAAAATACGTGATGGCCATGGGTTTATTCATGATGAGTCACTGCTTGCTTCTCAATTATTAGCCTTTTGTGAAGGGATGCTCTCTCGTTTTGTGCGTTCTGAGTTTCGTTATCGGCCAACCGTCGAGTTTGAATCGCGCTGGCCTTTAATTCTAGCTCAGTTACAATAACCGATTATTTATACTACTCACCCCGCCCATCATTGGGCGAGGGCTTTTTTTACTCAATTCCGTATTGTTCGCGATAAGCCTTCATAGCCGCTAAATGTTCCTGCATACCGTCCTTTTCAGCAAGATAGGTGATTAAATCGCTCATGGTAATAATTGAGTAAACTTTACAGCCATAATCACGCTCAACCTCTTGCACTGCTGAAATTTCACCCTTACCTTTTTCTTGACGGTCGAGGCATAGCAGGACACCATTCAATGTAGCTTGTTGTTGTTTAATAATTTCCATTGATTCACGAATTGCCGTCCCAGCAGTAATCACATCATCCACAACCACAACACGCCCTTGCAAAGGACTCCCAACTAACACACCACCTTCACCATGGTCTTTAGCTTCTTTACGATTGAAGCAATATGGCATATCGATGTCATGATGTTCAGAAAGAGCTACTGCTGTCGTCGTTGCAATTGGGATCCCTTTATACGCAGGGCCGAAAATGACATCACACTCGATTGCGCTGTCTTGTAATGCTTGTGCATAAAAACGACCGACAAGTGCCAGATCACGCCCTGTATTAAATAGCCCTGCATTAAAAAAGTAAGGGCTTTTACGACCTGATTTCAGCGTAAACTCACCAAATTTAAGTACCTGTTTTTTCATGGCAAGTTCGATAAAATCGCGCTGATAGGCTTTCATTGGTCATTCTCCTCGTTGATGATTATTTATCTATATTCAAGGCTGGCTAATTGATTGATGAACCAGCAGGCATAAAAAAGGCGACTTTTCAGCCGCCTAATTAATGATTAACTTACTTCAGCGCTTCTCGCTGAGCTTCAAAAATGGTATTTAAACCGGTTTTAGCTAACGCTAATAGAGCCAATAGCTCTTCATGACTAAACGGTTCGCCTTCTGCTGTGCCCTGCACTTCAATCATTCGGCCATCATCCATCATGACAACATTCATATCCGTTTCAGCTGCAGAATCTTCAACATATTCAAGATCACATAGAGCGTCTTGATTAACAATTCCAACAGAAACGGCAGCGACCATTGATTTTAGTGGACTTTTTGCAATTTTACCTTGCTCAACCATGCTATTCAGTGCATCAACTAATGCCACGCATGCACCAGAAATTGCTGCTGTACGCGTGCCGCCATCCGCTTGGATCACATCACAGTCTAAAGTAATGGTGTACTCACCTAATTTTTTAAGGTCAACCGCAGCACGCAAAGAACGTGCAATTAACCGTTGGATTTCCATCGTGCGACCCGTCTGTTTGCCTCGCGCAGCTTCACGCTGATTACGTGAATTTGTTGCGCGCGGTAACATGCCGTATTCCGCGGTAACCCAACCTTGCCCCTGCCCTTTTAAAAAGCGGGGAACACCTTCTTCAACAGTTGCATTACATAACACCTTCGTGTCGCCAAACTCAATAAGAACAGAGCCTTCTGCATGCTTAGTATAATTGCGCGTGATGGTAATCGGGCGCATTTGGTCTGCTTGTCTATCTGCTGGGCGCATGGTGTTATCTCCGTTATCAACTCAAATTGGGACGCATTATACGTTGTTCAAACGATAATGCCTATCCTGTCATCCTGCATAGCGTTATAATCCCCTAAATCTTTACGATAATGGGAACGAATTATGATCCGTAGTATGACCGCTTTTGCCCGTCGGGACATCAAGGGTGAATGGGGGAATGCGGCCTGGGAGCTGCGTTCCGTGAACCAACGTTATTTAGAAACGTATATTCGCTTACCTGAGCAATTTAGAAGCCTTGAGCCCGTGATCCGTGAGCGCCTGCGTTCTCGCCTGACACGTGGAAAGGTGGAGTGTAATTTGCGCTTTGAGTTAGACGGTGCAAACCGTAGTGAATTAATCCTAAATGAACAATTAGCACGCCAGTTAATCAGTGCAGCGAATTGGGTTAAAAATTACAGCCATGAAGGTGAAATCAACCCATTAGAAATTTTGCGTTGGCCCGGAGTAATGTCAGCTGGCGAACAAGATTTAGATGTCATCAGCGAACAATTAATGGCAGGGTTAGATGAAACAATTGATGCTTTCATTCAAAGCCGTGAAGCTGAAGGGGCATCATTACATGCGCTCATTGAACAGCGTCTTGATGGCGTCTTAGTTGAAGTCGCAAAAGTACGTCAACACATGCCAGAAATTTTACAATGGCAACGTGAACGCTTACAAAATAAGTTAGAAGAAGCTGACATTCAAGTGGATAACAGTCGCTTGGAACAGGAACTTATTCTATTAGCACAACGTATTGATGTTGCAGAAGAATTGGATCGCTTAGAAGCACACGTTAAAGAAACACGTAACATCTTGAAGAAAAAAGAGGCAACTGGCCGCCGTCTTGACTTTATGATGCAAGAATTTAACCGTGAAGCAAATACGTTAGCGTCAAAATCAATTAATAGCGAAGTCACAACTTCAGCCGTTGAGCTCAAAGTATTAATCGAACAAATGAGAGAACAAATTCAGAATATTGAATAATCACTCTGTAACGGTTTTAATCTATAAAGAAGCCAACCGATGAAGTAACCTTATTTATCGTTTGGCTTTTCTCTTTGAAAAGATCCTCAAACTAACTCGAAATAGGTACCAATTTTCATGAATTTTGGGCTTATATTCCATAATAACCCTTCGAAGATATTAAAAATTTTTTACCCAAGCCGTATTTGGGGAAAATAGACAACTACCACGATATTAATTATTTTTTCCAAAAATAAGATCTCGCTCATAAATCAATCGAATGTTTTGAGTTCAATCACAGATAACAAAACAGATCTTTGACACTACAATAACTGCTTATTAACATTTATCTTGTATACAAGTTGAATTCAATATAAATACAATAAGGTTGATTACCTCGACAAACCAATAAAAAGGTAACTCTATGTCACATAATGATTCTGTTGTAACACCAGCAACAAAAGACTCACCAGGGCGTTTACGTTGGGGATTAGCAGCAATATTTTTTATTATCGGTCTGATTGCATATATGGACCGCGCCAATATTTCCATTGTTGCCGAACATATGATGACCGATTTAGGAATGAGCAAAGTTCAATTTGGCTTTTTGGGTGCGTTATTTTCACTTGGCTATGCACTTGCCCAAATTCCAAGCGGAATACTTGCAGAACGGTTTGGTAGCAGGCTTATCGCAACCATTAGCCTTTACGTTTGGTCCGCATTCACAATATTAACGGTCGTTGCCCCTACCTATATTTGGCTATGCATCGTACGCTTCCTATTTGGTGTTGGAGAAGCGCCGCTCTATCCTGCGAATGCCGTCTTTAATACATGGTGGTTTCGCCAAAATGAAAAGGCACGGGCGGCTAGTTTCTTACTTGCCGGTTCCTATTTTGGGCCTGTGATTGCCCCTACCCTTACCGTATTTATTATGATTTCATTCGGGTGGCATGCCGTTTTCTATATCTTCGGTGTGATTGGTATTCTTATCGGTATGGTTTGGTATTTCTTTGCCAGAAATAAACCTGAGCAACACCCTAAAATTTCTCAAAATGAAATAGCGTTTATCCAAGGAGGCCGGACAATTAGTGAGCAAGGCGGTTCTGATGTTAAAGCCCCTTGGCGCAGATTTATGAAAGAGCGTCCGTTCTGGGCGGTTGGTTTCCAATACTTTTTTGTCGCCTATATGACCACCTTATTTATGATTTGGCTCCCCACCTACTTACAAGAGGCTCGTGGTTTCTCATTAACCGGAATGGGCATTGCTGCCAGCTTTCCTTGGTTAGCAATTTGTATCGCAGTACTCACTGCAGGTTCAATTTCTGATTGGTTACTCAACAAAGGATACTCACAGTTAGTCGCGAGGGGATATATCGCCATTACCGGTTTTATTCTATTTATCGTGGGTATTTGCGGTGCGGCTCAAACTGAAAATGCCATTGCAAGTGTTGCATGGCTCACCCTCGCACTCGGTTCTCTAGGATTGCCAGTTGTGACCTCTTGGGCAATCGCTGCAGATAAGGGCCGCCAATATGCAGGCTCTGTCAGTGGGTGGATGAATTTATGGGGTAATCTCGGTGGTGTTATTTCCCCCATTCTATGCGGCTGGCTTGCACAGCATTTTGGTTGGAACGTCGCTTTACTTTTCAATGTGATACCTATCAGTTTAGCGATTATTTGCTGGTTCTTCATTCAGCCAGATAAACCTTTAGCAGCGGCTGTTAATCCTGACTAATTTTCACCCAAAACACATTATATTCAATAAAGAAAGGTGTCCCTATGTTTACATTAAATCCTCGTGTTGCCTGTTTTAGCCCTGAAATTATCGAAAGTTGCCGTGATGTTTGTCCGTCAACTATCGGACATATGACTGACTTCGGTTTTCTCAAAACATTACGCCCACAAATTGAACAATGCCAATTTATTGGTAATGCTGTGACAGTACGTATTCCACATATGGACTCATCTGCTGTACATAAGGTGTTCGACATCGTGCAAGAAGGCGATGTTGTCTGTATCGATATGTCAGGGGATTATGATCGCGCTTGTTGGGGCGAGATGGTTTCTTATATGGCACGGGCAAAGAAAATTGCAGGCGCGGTTATTGATGGTTGTGTCACCGATATCAAAGCATTACGTGAGATTGGCGTTCCTATTTATGCACGTAAAGTGAGTCCGTTAACAACGCGAATTTTAGGTATTGAAGGCGCAATTAATGTGCCGATTAGTATAGACGGCGTAACGATCCATCCTGGTAATTTAATTATTGCAGATGGCGATGGCATTTTAGTCGCTGATGAAGTGGCTCTGCAAGAGTATCGCCAACGAGCCCTTAATGCTCAACATGCTGAAATTGATGTTAAAAAGCGCATTGATGCTGGTGAAACATTAGCGGCAATTTCAGGTGCTGCGAAATTTTTTGAATAAGGAGGCTCTATGAAGATTGCAATTGCTCAGCTAGCCAGTAGCTCAGATAAAGCTCTAAATTTAAAAAAAGCATGCGAAGCTATACAAAAAGCCGCTCAAGGTGGTGCCGACCTCGTCCTATTGCCGGAAATGTTTATGGCTTTTGTTCCCGCAGATAGTGGTATTAGCTATGCCGATGTTGCAGAGCCTGTCGATGGCCCTTTTGTCTCTCAGTTGGCAAAAGCCGCTCAACAATACGGTATTTATGTGGCCTGTGGCATTTATGAAAGAGCCCCGAATGAGCCGAAAAGAGCTTTCAACACGACAATTATGTTGAACCGCCAAGGTGGGCTTATCTATCACTACCAAAAAACACACCTGTACGATGCCTTTTCATATCAAGAATCCCTTAATATCATTCAAAGTAATAATGAATTAAAACCTGTGGAAACTGAATTTGGCAAAATTGGCGTTTTAGTCTGTTATGAACTGCGTTTCCCAGAAGTTGCTCGAAAACTAACCTTAGCTGGCGCTGACCTTATACTCGTTCCCACAGCATGGGTAAGCGGGCCACTAAAAGAAGAGCATTACCAAACATTAGTTAAAGCACGCGCTTTGGAGAACACGATCCCTGTCTGCGCATGTGACCAAACAGGTAATATTTTTATTGGTCGCAGCCTTGTTTGTGATGCACTTGGCGTAACTATCGCATCTGCTGGCTACGATGAGACACTCTTTTTTGCTGAAATATCGACACAACATACCGCAGAGACACGAGAAAAATTACCTTGTATGCAAAACCGACGCCCTGAGTTGTATTAGTCTAGAAACTGGCAAGGATGCCGGTTTATTCAACAAGTTAAGTCCAATTACCCACCAAAATTTAACAGCATCCTAAATAATATAAAACTAGTGTATTACTTGTATACCAATCTATTCCTTTCTATACTCACTAAAATTTCTATTGTTAACACAAGATCCTAATGAAAGATAAACCACTAAGCCAACAAGCCTATACTGCTATTAAACATAAAATTCTCAGTAAGCAATTTGGAGAAGAAAGTTATACCTCTGAAAATAGCTTAGTTGAGGAACTAGGTATGAGTCGTACTCCAATTCGCGAAGCCTTATATCAATTACAAAATGAAGGCTTAGTCAAAATTATCCCTCGTAAAGGTGTTTTTATTCAGAAACTATCGTTAAAAGAGACCAGAGATAATTATGATTTACGCTTAGCAATTGAGGCCCATGCAATTAAATTAGTTCGTGAATATTTAACTGATGAACATTTTTCTATCTTAAAGGCTATTATTGAACGGCAATATGAATTATTGAAGGGAAATGACTATCAAGGTTGGATAAAAGAAGATGAACGATTCCACCGTTTTTTCTTGGAATTACTGGATAACTCAGTTTTCTTAGATTTAGCGGATAATATTCGCCAGCGAGTCTATTTTCAGCCTGACCCTATTTATCGCAATGAATATTATTATGAGTCTACACGCCAACATCAGCAATTAGTTGAACAACTCAAAGCAAAAGAATTTACTCTTGCGGAAGAAACACTGACTGAACATATTTTGCGCGGAAAACGTAATTATGTTTAGCGTTAAAGCCACAAAAAAGAGAAAACCAAATTAATGGTTTTCCCTTAAGTTGAAAGTTATTTCTAACGAATCATCTTAGCTAGATTTGGCTTCTTTCAGTACCGCGTTCTTATCGTGGTGATAATGGAACGTAAATTGGAAAATTATTGCTAATACTACGGTATAAGAAGCAAAAACTAACCAAATCATTTGCCAATCTTTAATACCATCCACCGTATAGTAGTCGACAACTAACCCACTTAGTATCGCACCGAAATAGGCACCAACACCGTTAACCATCGTCATAAATAAGCCCTGAGCACTCGCGCGCATACGCGTATCCACTTCTCTTTCAATAAAGATGGAACCTGAAATATTAAAGAAATCAAATGCGCAGCCATAAACAATCATCGACATGATCAAGAACATCAGCCCGATGGCAGACGGGTCACCAAATGCAAAGAAGCCAAATCGGAGTGTCCATGCGAACATACTTAATAACATGACAGTTTTAATACCATAGCGTTTCAAGAAAAATGGAATTGCTAAGATAAAACACACTTCTGCCATTTGAGAAATCGATAATAATATCGATGGATATTGAACCACCAAACTGTCTTGATATAGCGGGTTCAGACCAAAGTCATGCAAGAATGGGTTACCGAACGTATTGGTAATTTGTAAAACCGCGCCAAGTAACATAGCGAATAAGAAAAATACCGCCATAATGGGCTTTTTGAATAACACTAAAGCGTCTAAACCGAGCTTACTGATCCAACTACTTGAAATCGCTTTTTTATTCACATCAATTTTTGGCAAAGTTAATGAATAAAGCGCTAAAAGTAATGAGCTACCACCAGCAATATAAAGTTGCATACTACTTAGCTCAAATTTCAGTAAGCTAATACTCCACATTGCAACAATAAAGCCAACCGTACCAAATACCCGAATAGGTGGGAAGTTACTCACGGAGTCGAGCTGATATTGGCTTAATGATGAGTAGCTGATGCTATTTGAAAGCGCAATCGTTGGCATAAAGGCCATTGCATTAATTAACATCACCCAGAACATAACGGTTGAACTCGTGACTGTTGCGGCATAAAACAATGCAGCAGCCCCAATTAAATGGCAAATCATATATAAACGATTTGCTGGAATATATTTATCTGCAATGATTCCGATAAGCCCGGGCATTAGAATGGCAGCAATACCCTTTGAGCTATACACCATACCGACTTCTGCACCTGAAAAACTCAATGTTTTCATCATGTAGGAACCGAGTGTGACTAACCAACTTCCCCAAACAAAATATTGCAGGAAAAGCATGATTTTCAAGCGGGATTTAATGTTCATACAAAGCTCCGTTTGGAGTTATATTTATTTGTTTTTATTTTCAACTCAGCAATGGCAACACCCATGAGGATGACAGCAACACCAACAAACTGAATTAATTCAAGGGGTAACTGCAATACTGTCACGGATAATAAAATCGTGACGGGCAGCTGCATTGAGCTAACAATGGTCGCTAAGCTGGTACCGATTAGCGGGGTTCCTTTAGCAAACATCCACATGCCAAAGAAAGAACCAAAGAAAGCCAGAGGTAATCCATATGAGAAAAATAGAGATTGAAACGTTGATGCACTCAGTAAGAATGTTGGCGGAACGACAATTGATGTCAAAATTGCGCCTCCTGTAACCATGATTGCAGAACGCATCATAGGATCTGTTTTAACCGCTAATGCACCGCTGACATAAACACGAATAGCATTTGATAATGCTGCACATAATCCTAATAGCACACCAAGCCAGTGAAATACGATCCCAGAACTATTTAACAAACCTGTCGCTAATACTGTTCCGATTAATATCACCACAACAGATACCATGGTCATCACGGGGGGCATTTGGCGACTAATAAATGCGTTAATTGCAACCCCCATCCATGTAAATTGCAAAAATAAGACAACACCAAGTGCCGGAGACAAATACTGCAATGATGCATAATACAAAAGCCCGGTTAACCCTGTTGTCGTCCCAGTGAGTAACATTAATAGGCCTTGCCTGCGTGTTGGCCATACTAGACGCGCTTTTTTAACCAATGCCCCCGTAACAACAAAGAACCACAGTAAAATCGCACCTAATACTGTCTGGCTACCGATGACATCATTCAAAGAATATCCTGCACGATAAGCCAACACCACAAGCGTTGAAAGAATGCCATAACTACAAGCGCCTAAAGAAACTAAAATCAGACCTTTAAATTTCATCTCAATATTCACCTTACTTTAGCGTTATGGACATCTTTATATTATTTTGAGAAAAAGAATCTATAAAACTAGAAGCGAGCAATCACGCCAGTCACGAGTTTCAAGAAAGTCGCTTTAACTTTTTCTGCTGTTTCAATAACTTCGTCATGGCTAAGTGGCTGCTCTAAAATACCGCAAGCCATATTGGTTAAACAGGAAATACCGACGGTTTTAATTTGTGAATGATGGGCAACTAGCGCTTCTGGCACAGTAGACATACCAACAGCATCTGCGCCTAAGGTTCTGATCATACGAATTTCAGCAGGAGTTTCATACGTTGGGCCAGTCCACCATGCATAAACACCTTCACGAACAGAGACACCTTGTTCAGCCGCTACATCTTTGATTGTTTGGCGTAATTCTTTGTTATACACCTCACTAACATCTAAGAAACGAACACCTAATTCAGGGTTGTTTGGCCCCATCAATGGATTATTTGCCGTTAAATTAATATGGTCGGTAATAATCATCAGGTCACCTGGGTTGAAATCAGTATTTACTGCACCGCAGGCGTTGGTGATAATCAATTTTTCGACACCCAATGCTTTCATCAAACGCACAGGGAAAGTGACTTGGTCAAGGGAAAAGCCTTCGTAGTAGTGAAAACGGCCTTTCATGGCAACCACATTTTTACCTGCGATAGTGCCGATCACCAATTCATTGGCATGTCCTACAGCTTCAGATTTAGCAAAATGAGGAATTTCACTATAAGGAATATGGACGGCATTTTCTAATGTATCTGCGAATGGGCCTAGTCCTGAGCCTAAAATAATCCCCACTGTTGGTTTAATATCTGTGCGAGACTGAATAAAACTCAAGCTTTCTAGAATATCTTTTGTGTGATGCATGGCTGTCTCCAAATTGACATCGACTAAAAATTGTTAAAATCGATCATAAAGCAATTTAAAAACAGAACAGCGATCTTAATCTCATTTTAAGAAAAAGATTTTAGCTATGATGTGTCACAAGAAGCAGAATCTTATGCGTATATTTGCTAGTCTTTAGCGCAAGAATCGGAATGAAAAGGAGTGGGGCGCTTGTTACATACACTATTAAATGAATTTCGCACCTCAAAAAATTCAAAAACACAAAAACTAAAAACTCTTTACCGGTTAATTTTAAACCACGGCCCCATTAGGGCAGAAATGCTAACATCACTTGCTAACATGAAACCTGCAACTTGCGCTCGGTTACTTGATGAATTGGGAAAAAACCACTTAATTTCGACCTCTGAACTCGGGGAGTCGACTGGTGGCCGTAAACCTATCCTCTACAATATTAATGCTGCAGATGGTTACCTGATCGGCATTGAAATGAGTGACATATATTCAACGATTGTTTTACAAAACCTAAAGTTAGATATTTTAGGGATAGTAAAAGTGAAATATGAGCACCTAGAAACCGCAGAAAATATGGTGGACCATCTGCTTAATAAATTAGATGTTTTATTAGCTGAACATGGACTTAACGTAAAAAGCTTGCTGGGTATAGGTATCGCTATCGACCATATTTTAGAGCGCGATAAACTGCCATATCATCAATATCACTCACGTATAAAAGAACTTCACGACTATATTTCCAGTAAAGTACCTTGCTTTGTATTACTCGGGAGCGGGATTAGTTTTGCCGCTTTTGCTGAGTATCGTTTACGTTATACTTCTGATAGCCAGCGGTTTTTATTCACAACCTGTGATACTGATATTCGCAGTTGCACCATCATCAACAATCAATACGCTCCGGCTCCCATTAGTACTGCTCAAGCCTTTGGTCATACAACAATTGATATTAATGGCCAACGCTGCGAATGTGGGTCATTTGGCTGTTTAAAGCAATATAGTTCACTGTCTGCAATTAAATCACGCGTGATCCAACAACTTAGGTTGGGAAAAAGTTCAATAATCAATGAATTAGTTAATGATGAGTCTGAAATTAGTTACCATACTATTTTCCACGCACTGACATTGAACGATGACTTATGTCTCGAAGCGCTTGGCGAAGCGGCCTATTATTATGGTATCGCTATCGCTAATGCCATTTTAACGACCCAAGCAGATGTAGTGGTATGTGGTGGAACTCTAACCCCTAAAAATCATTTTTTCGAGATAACCAAAAAGTCTATTGAGGAGAAACTCTCTATTTTTCCTCATATTAAGACACGTATTTATCCCGCCAATGATTCATACGAAATTGTTGCTCAAGGAGCGGGTGGAATGGTCATGGAGAAATACCTCGCTGATTAAGCCGTTCTTCCATTAAAACGGATAGAGTGTAGAATAAATCAACGAATCTATACTCTATCACTAGCAATGAGGGGATCATGTTAGAATTTGAACACATCAGCAACACGACGAAATCACTGGTACTACAGCAACTTGCATCTCAATCCCCTCTGGTTCATTGCATGACAAACGACGTTGTTCAGACCTTCACTGCCAATGTCCTGTTAGCACTCGGCTGCTCACCTGCCATGGTCATTGAGCCTGAAGAAGCGGAGCAGTTTGCCGCTATCGCTCACGGCTTGCTAGTTAATGTCGGCACATTAACCGCAGAGCGACGATATGCGATGAGATGTGCAGTTAACAGTGCGGAGCAGGCGAAAAAACCTTGGGTACTTGACCCAGTTGCCGCAGGTGCACTCAGATTTCGCACCCATTTTTGCCATGAATTGCTGGCTCTCAAGCCTGCCGCTATTCGCGGTAATGCCTCTGAAATTATGGCATTGGCAGGAAGCAGTGCTGGCGGCAGAGGCGTTGATTCCCTTAACACCACTGATGACGCCCTTCCCGCAGCACAATTATTAGCGAGACAAGCTAAGACTATTGTCGCGATAAGTGGTGAAGTGGATTACATCACCGATGGAACACGCACCTTTGCGGTGTCTGGTGGCCATATTTTAATGACTCGAGTGGTCGGTACGGGGTGTGCTCTTTCTGCGGTGGTTGCTGCATGTTGCGCCCTACCGGGTGATAGGCTGCAAAATGTTGCCGCGGCTTGCGCTATCATGAAACAAGCCGGAGAAGCCGCAACCCAGCGTTGCCATGGGACGGGTAGTTTTATCCCTGAGTTTTTAGATGCGCTTTATCAATCGCTTTGTTGTGATCAATAGCTTTTGCTATTTCGATAACTTTGTTGTAATGAAAACTTGGTATCATTTATTAGAGCCGAGTTTTCTTCCCTCTTACTTTTCTTGACCAATGACGAAAGTTATCTCTGAAACGAATAAATCGATAAACAAAATTTTTGCTATCAGGTTCGATATTGTAAAAACGCTGTAATGCAATTAAATCATTCGCTTTGCAAATAGCAAAATTACCATAGTCTGATAAATCAATAACCTTAAGCCCTTCATTGGTTATAACAAAGTTCCCTGCGTGGATATCATTAGAAGATAAACCATATCTATGTAATTGGTTTATAATGGTTTTCATCTCTGTATAGTAAGGCTTGATATCATCAATTTCAGATAAAACAGTTCCTTCTACATACTCAGCAATAATCCATGTTTCTACTGACTCGCGACCGACCATTTTTTCTGCAACAAAGTAAATATCATTCGTTACAGTGCATCCCTTATTTTGTGCGGTCACCAGACGTTTCAATAAACGTGAATAAAAAGGGCCTGAGATAATACGCATTAACCGTTTTTCAAAACGCTTATCACGTTCTTTCTCACATTTAATAATAAAATTTTGCCCATTGACTTGAATACGGGCAACGCTTCTATCGATATTTCCGCTACTTAAATTCTTACCCGCGATCTTCCCATCAATATAATCATTAACAACTTGCCAAAAATCTATCTCACCTTCTTTTTGAAAGGTGATAAAACCGTCTCTCTGTTTTTTTATTATTTTCTGCATAACAAAATAGCCAATTTTTAATCAATTGGCGGATGCTAACAAATGGAAAACGACATTTCTTAGCGATTATTGCAAAACAGCTCTAAAAGTAGGTAACTTGTGCGCTATGGCACAAAATAGGTGGGGTTATTAGGTTTTAATATACAGAGGTAGGTTAGCACGATGCCAACCTACCCCATAAACGCGTTTTAATCGTTACCAAATAAATCGCGGGTATAGACTTTATCGGCGACATCTTCGATCTCAGGTACCATTCTATTTGCTAAGATGATATCGCATTGAGCTTTAAATTCCGCTAAGTCATTGACGACTTTAGAACGGAAAAATTCTGTTTCTTTCATTACGGGTTCATAAACGACAACTTCAATTCCCTTAGCTTTAATACGTTTCATGATGCCTTGCACTGCTGAAGCGCGGAAGTTGTCTGACCCTGCTTTCATCACTAGGCGATAAACACCGACTTTACGCGGTGCTTTAGCAATAATTGCATCGGAGATAAAGTCTTTGCGGGTACGGTTCGATTCCACAATAGCGTTAATCAAGTTATTCGGCACGTCATCGTAGTTGGCTAACAACTGTTTGGTATCTTTCGGTAAACAATAACCACCATAACCAAATGAGGGGTTGTTATAATGGCTGCCAATACGTGGGTCTAAAGAGACCCCTTCAATAATTTGGCGGGCATTTAAACCACGGCTTTCTGCATAGGTATCAAGCTCATTAAAGTACGCCACACGCATCGCTAAATAAGTGTTGGCAAACAGTTTAATGGCTTCGGCTTCGGTGCCATCAGTAAATAACACAGGAACGTCTTTTTTAATCGCACCTTCTAGCAATAAGTCCGCAAAAATTTTCGCACGCTCTGAACGCTCGCCCACTACAATACGAGAAGGATGTAAGTTATCCCACAAGGCACGGCCTTCACGTAAAAACTCAGGAGAAAAAATCACGTTGGTATAGCCAAACTCTTCACGTAACCGTGAAGTAAAGCCCACAGGGATCGTGGATTTCACGATAATCGTCGCTTCTGGATTGATTTTATTCACATCATGAATAACAGACTCAACCGATTGAGTATTAAAGTAATTGGTTTTTGGGTCATAGTCGGTTGGTGTCGCCACAATCACATATTGAGCCCCTGTATAGGCCTCAGTTTTATCTTCTGTGGCACGGAAATTGAGGGTCTTTTCCGTTAAAAACTGCTCAATTTCTGCATCAACAATCGGTGATTGATGGTTATTTAACATCGCCACTTTTTCAGGGATGATGTCCACCGCAACCACTTCGTGGTGTTGTGACAGCAACATGGCGTTAGATAGGCCGACGTAGCCGGTTCCTGCAATTGCTATTTTCAAACTTGCCTCTCAAATCCTGCTAAAGATGTTACAGCTTATTGATATTATTGATGATAGTAAGAACGGTACCAATCAACAAATGCCTGAACACCCTGTTCGATAGAAACTTGTGGGCGATAACCTGTCACACTAAACAAGTCTTCCGTATCCGCCCAAGTCGTGTACACATCACCCGCTTGCATAGGCAAAAAGTTTTTAATCGCTTCTTTACCCAGCGCCTTTTCCAGTGCAGAAATAAATTCAATCAACTTAACGGGCTGCCCATTACCGATATTATAGATGCGATATGGCGCGCTACTTTCTGCAGGTGATACCGAATGATTATTCGGGTTCGCTTGTGGAATTATATCTGAAATACGGATCACACCTTCGACAATATCATCAACAAAAGTGAAATCACGACTGAGATTGCCGTTATTATAGACATCAATAGGCTCGCCCGCCAAAATAGCTTTGGTGAATTTAAATAGAGCCATATCTGGGCGCCCCCAAGGGCCATACACCGTAAAGAAGCGCAGCCCTGTGGTTGGTAGCTGATATAAGTGTGAATAGGAGTGCGCCATTAACTCATTGGCTTTTTTTGTTGCCGCATAGAGGGAAATCGGGTGATCGGTTGCCATGTCAGTGGTAAATGGTGTTTTATCAGTTACGCCGTACACCGAACTTGAAGAGGCGTAGACCAAATGTTTTACTTTTGCTTGGCGACAGCCTTCTAGAATAGCGAGGTGGCCGGTCAGATTACTATCTGCATAAGCAAATGGGTTTTCCAACGAGTAACGGACACCCGCTTGTGCCGCTAGGTGAATAACTCGGTCAAATTGCTCTTGGGTACATAATACCCGAACAGTTTCACGATCAGTAAGGTCAAGATGAATAAAACGAAATAAAGGAAACTGCTCCAGTAAATGTAAACGGGATTGCTTAAGCCCCTGATCATAATACGCATTTAAGTTATCAATCCCGATAACTTCATGGCCATTCTCTAATAAACGTTGGCAAAGCTTAAAACCAATAAAACCTGCACTTCCCGTGACCAAATATTTCATATTCATTGTCTTCTAGCATTAAACTATTCTAAAGCTCGAAATGAGCACCTAATTTCACAGAAAAATTAACTAAAATTAAGACAAAAAAAATAACGAATGGTTTTGTTATTAAGGCAAGAAAGCGTAAAAAATAATAATTTTTAAGAAAATATTAATATTTAAGGTCGGGGAATAGCAAAAAAGAGGGTATCAGCCGTAAATATCATAAATATTTACGGCTGATAATAACAACCTATTGAACATCGCCTTTATTCGCATTGGCTGCGTCTAAAGTGCCATAAACATAGTTACGGTAGCTATCAAGTAGCTTTTGGTCCTCACAATCATTTAGCTTGCCATCACATAAGTGACGCATTTTGATGTTGGCCTCATAAAACGGGGAAATTTTTAAATTTGCCCTTTCTAACAAAATTCCGCCTAAGAAGGAAATATCCGTTAACTGCCCTGTTTTTATCGTAGTCCCTGATTTCAAATTATCCCGCAAAGTAAATTGTGTTAGGTAAGCGGGTGATGAAAATGAAGAATTATACTGATTTAAGCTAATACCTGGTTGATGGTCTCCAAAATATAAAAACATCAACGGGCGCTCACGTTTTTCAATAAATTCGGCGAAATCACGTATTGATGCATCTGAAGTTACGATTTTGTCCATATAATGGCTAAATTCGCCTGCTGCATCTGGGTTTTTAATTTTATCTTTTATGCCATAGTCATCACTGTGATTCTCTTTGTAAGGGCCATGTTCATACATTGTAAGAGAGAAAATAAATACGGGTTTATCTGTTTCTTTAGCTAAGATTTCTTTTACGTATTTCAGCATGTCATCTGTGCTGATCGTCCATAAATTATCTTGCAGTTTTCCTGGGTAACCAAGTTCTTGTGGTTGAATAATTCTATCAACCCCAAGCGTTTCATAAGCATGACCGGAGTGGTAAGCACCTTTATTAAAGGGAGTAAGTACCACAGTATAATAACCATTAGCCTTCATTTCTTTGAATAAGCTATTTTTAAGATGGTCAACGATAAAGTAAAATACGCCACTTTTTTGTGCACCGAAATCATCGCTATTTAAACCGGTTAGCGCTGAGAATTCAGATAACCAAGTCCCACCACCAAAAGTTTGCACCCGCATCTGACTATGCGCACTAACGCCACTATCTCGCTGGAACATAAATAAATCAGGAAGCTTGGTTCCTTCCGGCAAATTATAAATATGTGGGTCAACGGTAGATTCTTGCAATAATAAAACGATATCTGGTTTTTCTGATCCCACATTATTGTCTAAGGAAACTGCCGCTGCTTTCTCCACAAAGTAATCGGCTGAACCTGCAAATTCAGGGGATTGGTAACTCGCATTCTGTGCTGACATAATAATATTAGTCACGGTCCCACGGCCTTTTGGCAACGTCTGAGACCACCTGTCATAATAATGTGAGCTTGTTAAGTTAATACCGAAGTAACCTGCAACAATAAGAACAGCACCAATAACGCGAGTCATTTTTGATTTACTTGGCTTGAGCAACCGCCAGCTAATCACCCCATTGATGACTAATAATATAAGCAGCCCAACCAAGGCGACACCCGCTAACCAATAATGGCCTAAGGTTCCCATATTGGAAGTGTCCGTCATGATATTGATATCACTAAAGAAGAGCTGTTCTTTGTAATAATGAACTTTTAACTGATTCAAGAATTTAATGATGATAAATAATGTACTGGTAATCACCACAGAAAATAACCAGCGGGCTGTTAGCACCATTAAAATACCGAATAAAACGGCATATACACTGACCGATATGAGCACAGGATAAATTACGCTACCTTTTTCAAAAACCAAGAAAAGGGAGCCAATAAAGATCAATGCCAGATAAAAGCCTGCAAATAACTTTTTCTTCATCAGTTTTACCACAAATTTAATATTGGAGGTTGCTATGAGGCACTACTATAACGGATCCAAACACTCAATTTATTCAACGAAAATGCCTTTGTCTCGTAAATAGTGACCATCGCCTTTACGACGAGTAAAACCGCTTTTATCAAAAAACTCAAGAATTTGAATAGCAAGCTTACGGCCAATGCCTAATTCGTTACGGAAATCAGCTGCAAAAATGGCCTCATTTTCCAAGCAATAGCGATGAATCAATGAAGCAAAATAGTTAATTTGCTCATGGCTATAATAGCGGTCACGAACTATCGCTGTAATTAATCCCATTTGCGCAGCCTTTTTTAGAACGCGGCGCATCGTATCTTCTTCATAACCACTTTCTAATGCTAAATCACGGACCCACCACGCCTCGTTACGCGAAAATAAAGGATGTATTTGCTGCCAAATTAACTGCTGTTGCGCATCAAATACCAGCCCATGTTGGGGCATATGTAACCAACCTCGAGTTTGCTTAATAACATTTTCATCAATGAGGTCATTAATGAATTTAAATGTTAACGCCTCACTCATGGAAGGTAGAGCCATACGTTTTAAACGAGCTTTACCCACACCGATTTGGTCACTGTGTGTCTCATTAAATTTCTCAAGGGTTTGAACAATGCGATCTTTTGCTATTTGAGCTTTAAATACGGATAAAACATGGTTTCCAACACGTTCTACATCTGATTGTGATAGCAAATTATCTAACGCGTCATGGGTGAGTTGCCGTGCCCAACTGTAATCACGTAAATTAAGTTCACCTTGAGGAAGTTGTAACTTAAAGTGAGCCAGCTCATCTTGTTCTCGGCAAAGCTTAGATAACCAATCCAAGAACTCTGGGAGCCTTTTGCCTCGGCGTGGAGAAACCAAACGTATCACTCGAGCACCGCCTAACGTTTGGCGAGCGCTAATATCACGAATGATTAAGCGGTCATTCTCTACTAACCATAATGGGGTATCTAAAATTAACTCAGCAAGCACGGGGGTTTCCCCTTGCTCCACTAATAACGACACTCGCCCAGTGATATGGCTCGCACCATGATAAAGATGCACAGGCTGCCAGTGCTTAATTAAGGCATCGCATTCCAATTCGACAATAACCCGTGTTGCTATGAATGCAGGTTGCTCCGCAAGTAACCAATCACCTCGGGTAATATTTTCTTTATCAATATCGCCCGCCAAGTTTAAGGCCACGCGATCACCCGCAACAGCGAATTCAGATGGTTGGTTTTGCCGATGAATGCCTCTGACACGAACTTGCTTATCTGCGCCAGTCACCCAAAGTGACTCGCCAACGTGAATTTTTCCTGCTAATGCGGTGCCAGTCACCACTATCCCTGCGCCTTTTACCAAAAAGACGCGGTCAATGGCTAAACGAAAACGACGTTGGGTATTAGGATGTGAACCACTTTGCTGATGAAGTTGTTGCAGATATAACCGCAGCGCATTAATGCCACGGCCATCTTCAGTAGACGTAATAAATAATTTTGCGTCAGGCCAACCTTGCTGAGACAGCTCGGAGGTGACTTGCTCTGTAACTTGTTCAATTCGTGAGTGATCGACTCGGTCAGCCTTCGTCAATACGACACTGACATTTTCACAGCCTGCTAGTCTTAAAATCGAAAGGTGTTCAAGGGTCTGCGCCATTACCCCATCATCACAAGCGACAACCAAAAGAGCATGGTTTATGCCGCCAATCCCAGCCAACATATTGGCTAAAAACTTTTCGTGTCCAGGAACGTCGATAAAACCAATAGAACTCCCATCTGGCTGTGGCCAGTAGGCATACCCTAGGTCAATGGTCATGCCGCGCTTTTTTTCCTCGGGAAGGTGCGCGGTATTAACGCCAGTAATAGCTTGAATTAAAGAAGTTTTACCATGGTCAACATGGCCAGCTGTCGCAAAAATCATGAAAGTAAAGCCTGTAATAATGCATGTTCATCATCAAGACAGCGCAAGTCAAGCCACAATTTACCTTCTTTCATACGCCCAATCACAGGTTGAGGTAACTGACGCCACTGTGTAGCGAGTTGCTCTAATGTGCCACCTTTTCCATTTAGCGGTGTAAAGGTTACCGCAAAACTAGGAAGCCGGTCGATGGGAAGTGAACCGCTCCCTATTTGTGAGAGACAAGGCTCCACTTCAACAATAAATTTGTCCCCGTAAAAGGCTTGTAGAGCAACAACTATGCTTTCTGCGCTATCACGGATCGTCTCAGGGTCTCGGGTCAACCAACGCAATGTGGGTAAATCTGTTGTGAGTTTCTCAGGAGTTAGATACAGTTTTAGTGTTGCTTCTAGCGCAGCTAAAACCATTTTATCAACCCGCAAAGCTCGTTTTAATGGATGCTTCTGAATTGCATCAATCCATTTTTTCTTCCCTAAAATGATCCCTGCTTGTGGACCACCGAGAAGCTTATCTCCAGAAATTGAAACTAAATCAATGCCTTGAGAAAGGTAGCTTTGTGGCATCGGTTCTGCGGGTAGCCCATAAGCTGTCATATCAATCATCGAGCCGCTACCTAAATCAATTGCTGTCGGTAATTGGTACTTTCTACCTAACTCTGCGAGCTCTTCACCTTCAACTTCAGCCGTAAATCCTTCAATGCTGTAATTACTGGTATGCACTTTCATTAATAATGCAGTTTGATCATTAATCGCATTCTCATAATCACGTAAGTGAGTCCGATTCGTGGTTCCCACTTCAACTAATTGGCAGCCAGCCTGCGCCATCACATCAGGCACTCGGAAAGCTCCACCAATCTCAACCAATTCACCCCGAGAAACAATTACTTGCCGACCATTTGCAACTGTTGCTAATAATAATAAAACGGCTGCTGCATTATTATTAACAATGCACGCATCTTCTGCGCCAGTGAGTTCACACAGCAAATCAGCAATCGCACGGTCACGATGCCCACGCATCGCGCCATCTAGAGAATACTCTAATGTGACAGGCGAACTCATCACCTGGCTAACCGCATTCACTGCGGTGGTCGACATTACCGCACGGCCTAAATTGGTATGTAGCACTGTACCAGTCAAATTAAATACGTTTTTTAGCGCACTTTGCCCTAAAGCTTGATGGCGTTGAACTAACTCTTTGACCCAATCGTCCTGCCAAGCAGGTAATTTCCCTGCCTGTGCAATACAGGCTCGAGCTTGCTCCTGCATCTCACGTAAACATGCCGTGACCCAATGAGCCCCTGATTGTTCAACCAATATCTGAACTTCATCGAGCTGCAATAATTTGTCAATAGCAGGAAGTTGACGATATAAAGCCAAGTCTGATTCAGCCATAGTCACAATTCTCTTTTACCGCTTATTTTTCACCAGGGAACAAGAACGGGTTAATACTACTACGCGCAAAGCCTTCTTCTTCCATGCGAGCATCTAAAATAATTGATGCTAAATCATCAGCAACAGCTTCAACTTTGGCTTCTTTTTCTTGATAAAGAATCTTCAGATAGCTACCACAATCACCACAGCTTTCCGCTTTAACTGCTGCATTTTCATCATCTAATGACCAATAATTTAATTTACCGGTTTGCTCACAGTTACTGCATTTTACGCGCACCATATGCCATTCGGTTTCACATAAATTACAGTGTAAATAGCGTAAACCTTGAGAGGTGCCAATTTGCACAATACTCGACACTGGCATGCTATTACAAACAGGGCAGAAATGACGATGGTCACCATGTTCCGCACGCGCTTTACCTGGGATATTTGCGGCCATTTGCGCCCAGTACACCGATAGCGCAGCCCAAATAAACATCGATTTATCCGCAGGCACTTTTTCAAACTCTTCATTCAGCAAAGCCGTTGCCATACCTTCAAGTTCTGTTTCAGAGGCTTTATTCAGGTTTTCTAATGCAGGTCGCACAGACTCAGGCACGACTGGCATTAATTCAGCAATAATTGCCGTTAATAATTTGTGCCAATGTGTTGTCCGTGGAAATGTTTTTGCATCCAATGGCGAAGTTGTGCGTTCAAGGATAGAGACCATATCCACTTCTAATGGATTATCATGCTGTGCATTATGTTGGGCAGTTGCCACTTCAGCAGCAAAATTCAGATAATCTGCAAAAGGATGTTCTCCCGCACCAAGTTCTTTTAGTCGCTCAGCACGGCGCTGATATAAGCTTTTTAAGTTAGGAAACAGAACTGGTGGAATAAAACCAATTCCCTTTTCTTTCAATCTTTCTTGTCCTAACTCTTCTTTAGGAACGATACGAATACCCATTGCGTTCTCTCTTTTCTATTTTTTTATAACGACAATTCCCGAGAAAAGGCTATTTATTTTCTCGAAAGCGTTTTTGCTCATCATATTTATATCCGCGAAAGCGGTTCTCTAACATTCAGGATAAAACAAAAGTCACCTTGAGGCTACTCTGGCCCCTGAATTATCCATTCCATTAACCCGTAGTAGATCAAGGTAAATGTAAATCAGGATGATGATTGTTTTATTTGATATAAATAATTTGTTATCACTAGGATAAAAATAGTGAAGTTGAGGTTTGAAGTGGTTATGACTGCAAGGCGCTCAATATCATAGTCGCTCTATTGTTAGTTAAGAGCGACCTATTCAAATTAAATTTGTCTTTAATTACGTACTAAAACGACAGGGTAAGAATTGAATAAATAACCATCAAAATTAGGGTCGTCAACGTCCGATAGCTCAAGTAACCTTTGCTTTACATTCTCCAAATGCTGCCACATAGCTTCTTTTGCCGCTGCAGGATCTTTTTTAATCATGGCCGCTAAAATGACTTCGTGATCCGTCATCCATGCTTTTCGATAGTCTTTATCTGTGATGCGCGCGTGTAACTTTTGCCACATCGGGTTGTTTTCACGCCACTCCCATGATTGTTTCAGTAACTCGACTAACATACTATTATGCGTTGCTTGCGCTATCGCAAGGTGAAACTCACGATCTCCTATTTCATCTTCACCTGTTTTTAGTTCATCTCGTTCTCTTTTAAGCGCTTTACGCATATTCGCAATATCTACAGGGGTAACTTGTGTTGCTGCGAATTCTGCAATATTGCTTTCGAGTAATTGACGAGCTTGAAGTAATTCAAATGGCCCTGCGGCATTAAGAGCAAGGCCGTCAGGTTTATCCTGCTCACCAATTCCCTTGTCCTGAGGCAGTGCAATAACATAAACCCCAGACCCCTTACGAACTTCAATAAGATTTTCAATTTCTAACATAATCAAAGCTTCGCGTACGACTGCACGTGAAACATCTAGCATTTCAGCAATTTCCCGCTCCGGTGGAAGCCTGTCACCAATCGCATAGCTCATATTAGAGATCATTTGGCGTAAAGCATGGCCGACTTCCTGATAGGGGCGTTTATATTCAGTAAACTGTGTCATTACATTGGCCATTCAATTAAAACTTAACTTTTATTATATTTAGTTTAACAGATATTGGTCGACCAAAAATAGTTTTGTACTACACAAGTGCAATAAAAAACAAATAAAAAGGCGCAGAACAATAAATTCCGCGCCTTTTCAAATAACTAGCACTAATTACGATGTTGCTAATGAGTTATCTTGATTATGCCCATTTTCTTCCGGTTCTTTTTTTTCTTTAATAAGGATCCACAATACTGCAGCACCAATTAAATCAAAAACAGCTAAAGCCACAAAGAATGGACCAAAACCGATGATACCAACAAATGCACCGATGAATAAATTAAAGATTAACTGACCAGTCCAAGCACATGCACCTGCCATACCAACAGCTGTTGCAACTTCGTTCTTTTTGAATAAATCCGCACCGAGAGTGGCTGCAACTGTTGATAATAGCTGGTGAGAAAATCCACCAATACTAATAAGTAAAACAGCAACATATGGATTCTCAACAATACTCACTAAGCCAATGGTCGTCATCAAAATGGCACCAATGGTAAAAGTAATACGGCGCGAGTTAATTAATGATACTCCACGGTCATTTAAAAACTTGGCAACAAAACCACTTGCCAAGCAACCTAAATCTGCCATTAGGAATGGCAGCCAAACAAACATTGCGATTTCTTTGAGGCTAAAATTTAGTGTTTCTACAAAGAAAATAGGTACCCAGAAGTTAATCGTTCCCCAAGCCGGGTCAGCAAGAAAACGAGAAATCCCAATTCCCCAGAAATTACGTTGTTTCAAAATATTTGTAATAGACGTTTTTTCTTTCTTAGATACCTGAAGATATTTTTCTTGTCCATTTTCGATATAAGCACGCTCTTCATCGGATAATCTTTTCGCATCTTTAGGGTCTTTGTAAAAGAAAAACCAAATAAATGCAGCGATAATGGCCAATATACCCGAAATGATGAAAGCAAATTCCCAGCTATGAAATAGGATAGCCCAAGCAATTAATGGTGGCGCTAACATGGCACCAAAGGATGTTCCCATATTGAAAACACCAGTTGCGATGCCTCGCTCTTTCGCTGGAAACCAAGTTGATGCAGTTTTCACACCGGCAGGAATTGCGGAGGCTTCACTGAACCCCATAATCCCTCTCATAAAGGCTAAACCTTGCCATGAGCCTGTTAATGCATGCCCCATAGTGGCTAAACCCCAGATTAATGCACAAATAAAGAATCCTAATTTCAAGCCAATGGTGTCAATAAAAAAAACCATTATTGGTTGACCAATTGTATAGGCTAACTGGAATGCACTCACAATCCATGAATACTGTTCCTTTGTGATCCCTGTAGTTTCCATGATGGTTGGAGCAGCAACACCGAGTGCGGTTCTATCTAAGTAGTTAATTATGGTAATGAAGCAAACCAGAAGAATCATGTACCATCGATAATGTTTTAACTTTTTCATAATCAGCCTTTTACGTTTTATATTTTTCTTGTAATCCTGAATGAATAAATGGTTAGCCCCGTTAAAACCAAATTGGTCAACCAGTGGTAAAAATAGTTTTAAATTGATAACTCTTCTATTTTATTGTTCGGATTCTGCATAAAACAAAGGCTTTATTTTGTGAGCTGCCTCTTACTTTGTTATTGGTCACCCAAATTTAATGGGTATTTGTGATCTGGTTAACCAAACTGGTTGACCTCTATAGATCTTAAAACAACATCGTGGCACAATTTTTATAAAATAAGTGAACTGACTATCGGTTCCAAAATACGGCGCGACAAACTTGCAAAAAAGCTTATTAGCCGATTAAGAAGCATCTGTGAAATATAAACGAGGTTAAGTATGAAACAAACTTGGCGTTGGTACGGGCCGGCTGATCCGGTTTCTCTATCGGATATTCGTCAGGCAGGCGCAACAGGAATTGTAACGGCACTTCATCATATACCTAACGGTGAAGTATGGAGTGTTGACGAAATACAAAAACGCAAAGACTTAATTGAGGCCAACCAATTAGAGTGGGCGGTAGTGGAAAGTATTCCTATTCATGAAGATATCAAAACACATACTGGTGACTGCGATAAATGGATAGCAAACTACCAACAATCAATGCGTAACCTCGCAGCTTGTGGTATCCGTACAGTTTGTTATAACTTTATGCCAATACTTGATTGGACACGCACTGACTTAGAATATGAGCTTCCAGATGGCTCAAAGGCATTACGTTTTGATCAAATCGCTTTTGCTGTATTTGAGATTTACTTATTACAGCGAGAAAATGCGGAGCAAGATTACACCGCTGAAGAACAAGTTCAGGCAAAACAACGTTTTGAATCCATGAGCGATGAAGAGAAACAAAAGCTCATTAGTAATATCATCGCGGGCTTACCTGGTGCAGAAGAAGGGTATACCCTTGAGCAGTTCCGCCAACACCTAAAACGCTACGCAAATATCGATAAAAATAAATTACGTGAACACTTTGCTTATTTCTTAAAGAAAATAATTCCAGTTGCAGAAGAAATTGGTATGAAAATGGCGGTTCATCCCGATGATCCTCCTCGCCCAATTTTAGGTTTGCCACGTATCGTCTCAACAATTGAGGATATGCAATGGATGGCAGACACCGTTGATAGTGATGCAAACGGCTACACAATGTGTACAGGCTCCTATGGTGTAAGAGCTGATAACGATTTAGTGAATATGATCCGTACCTTTGGTTCACGCATTTATTTTCTGCATTTGCGTTCAACATTACGAGAAGATAACCCAAATACATTCCATGAAGCGGCGCATTTGGCGGGCGATGTTGATATGTATAATGTGGTTTGCGCTATTGCTGAAGAAGAGCATCGCCGACTACAAAGTGGCTCAGGTGAATTGATCCCTATGCGTCCAGACCACGGACACCAAATGCTTGATGACTTAAAGAAAAAAACAAACCCAGGTTACTCCGCGATAGGCCGCCTCAAGGGGCTCGCAGAACTGAGAGGGCTAGAATTAGGGATCCATCGCGCATTCTATCCAAAAAAATAATCATTCACCGTTGTACCTGACAGGCGGTCACATGATATTGGCCGCCAATCAACAGGGAATCATCATGGAAAAAAATATCGTTACTGCGGCAATTAATGCTAATCGCCCAAACTGGACAACAGACCGCCTAACCACCCGTATCGTGCATCTAGGTTGTGGCGCTTTTCATCGTGCTCACCAAGCGCTCTATACTCACCACGTGTTAGAAAAAACAGACAGTGATTGGGGCTATTGTGAAGTCAATCTCATGTCTAAACATGATGCGGCTTTGATAGAAAATCTTAAGCAACAATCCATGCTTTATACCGTGGCAGAAAAAGGTGAAACGCATACCGAATTAAAAATTATTGGCTCAATGAAAGAAGCGCTGCACCCGCTCATTGATGGTGTTGATGCCATTCTTGAAAAAATGGCTTCGCCTTCTGTCAGCATTGTTTCTCTTACTGTCACTGAAAAAGGTTATTGTGCCGACCCCGCAACAGGGAAATTAGATACAAATAACCCACTCATTCAACAAGATTTATCAACGCCAAACAATCCCGCCTCAGCGATTGGCTATATCACTGCGGCTCTAAAACGAAGATCTGAACGCAAACTACCGCCATTTACCGTACTTTCTTGTGATAATGTTCGCGAGAACGGCCATGTCGCTCGAGAAGCGGTTTTAGGATTAGCGAAATTACAAGATGCTGAATTAGCCCAATGGATAGAAGACAACGTCACATTCCCTTGCACTATGGTTGACCGCATTGTTCCCGCAGCAACAGAAGAAACCTTGTCTGAAATAGCAGAACTTTTAGGTGTTAAGGACGATTGTGCTATTGCTTGTGAACCTTTCCGCCAATGGGTCATTGAAGATAACTTTGTCAATGGTCGGCCAGAATGGGATTGTGCCGGTGCACAATTCGTTGAAGATGTTGTTCCATTCGAACTGATGAAACTAAGAATGTTAAATGGTAGCCACTCTTTCTTAGCCTATCTTGGCTACTTAGGTGGATACGCACATATCTCTGATACCATGACTAACCCCGATTATTGTCGTGCCGCTCATGCATTAATGTTAAATGAGCAAGCTTCGACCCTGATTATGCCAGAAGAAACTGACTTACCTGCCTACGCCAATAATTTAATTGAGCGCTTTACGAATCCATCATTGAAGCACCAAACATGGCAAATCGCGATGGACGGTAGCCAAAAACTCCCACAGCGTTTATTAGACCCTGTCGCATGGCATATCGAAAACCAATCTGATTATCGTCATTTAGCGTTGGGGATCGCCGGCTGGATGCGTTATGTCGCAGGTGTAGATGAACAAGGCCAAAAAATTGATGTCCGTGACCCGCTTGCTGATACATACGCCACCATTTATGCGAAACATGGGCTAACTGTTTCAGTTGTTGATGATTTACTCGCCATTGATGCCATTTTTGGTACTGAGTTACCTCAAAATCCACACTTTGTCGCTGCAATTAAATCAGCTTATCAACAGTTGCTTGATATCGGCGCGCGCCAAGCCGTTGCTAAGCTTTAAATTGGATACTGATATGAAAACATTTCTTTGTGAAGATTTTTTACTCAATAACGAAATGGCTCGCCGTCTTTATCATGACTATGCTGCAACAATGCCAGTCTATGATTATCACTGCCATTTGAACCCTCGTGAAATAGCAGAAAACCGCCAATTTGATAATCTTGGGCAAATCTGGCTAGAAGGTGACCATTATAAATGGCGTGGAATGCGGTCTGCTGGGATCCCTGAATCTCTTATTACAGGCCGTGAAACGAGTGACTACGAAAAATATCAAGCTTGGGCAAAAGCGGTTCCTATGACGCTAGGTAACCCTTTGTACCATTGGACTCATCTAGAATTACGTCGCCCTTTTGGTATTACGGGTAAGCTCTTTTCCCCTGAGACCTCTGAAGCCATTTGGCACGAAGCAAACGAAAAATTGGCTCACCCCGAATTTTCAGCTCGTGGGATTATGCAGCAAATGAACGTACACATGGTCGGTACAACCGATGACCCAACAGATCCATTAGAATATCATCAAAAAATTGCACAAGATGATACTTTCAATATCGAAGTCCGTCCAAGTTGGCGTCCAGATAGAGCATTTAAAATTGAGCTTGATGGTTTCGTCGATTACATGACGAAATTAGGGCAATCAGCGGATATTGAAATTAATCGTTTTAGTGATTTATTGTCAGCTTTAGGATCACGCCTAAACCACTTTGATAAGCATGGCTGTGTGGCCTCTGACCATGGAATTGAAGTGCTACGCTACGCCCCGATCCCCGATGAAAGTGTGCTCGATACTATTTTACAAAATAGACTTCGTGGGCAACCTCTGGATGAGCAATCTATTGCTCAATTCTCTACTGCAGTCATTGTCTGGCTAGGTAAGCAATATGCTAAGCGAAACTGGACTATGCAATTGCATATTGGTGCATTACGCAATAATAATACCCGGATGTTCAAACTGTTAGGTGCTGATAGCGGTTTCGATTCTATTGGTGATAGTCCTATAGCTTACCCACTTTCCCGTTTGTTAGATGAAATGGATAAGAGCAATGAGCTACCAAGAACCATTTTATATTGCTTAAACCCTCGTGATAATGAGGTACTAGCAACTATGATTGGCAATTTCCAGGGTGGTGGCATAGCAGGGAAAGTTCAGTTTGGTTCTGGTTGGTGGTTTAATGACCAAAAAGACGGCATGGTGCGTCAACTTGAGCAACTTTCACAATTAGGCTTATTAAGCCAATTTGTTGGAATGTTAACCGATTCTCGTAGCTTCCTATCCTATACGCGTCATGAATATTTCCGTCGCATACTATGTAATATGATTGGAACTTGGGCGGTTAATGGTGAAGTACCAAGTGATGAAAAAATGCTAGGAAATATGGTTCAAGATATCTGTTTTAATAATGCACTGAATTTTTTCACTTCAAAATAATGACTGTCATTTTATGAGATAGGCGGTATTTTCCCGCCTATCACTCATTGTTCAAAAACTAGTTAGAATCTATTGGCACTCCTTTATTTTCTTTCGAAAACTGGTGGCCAAAGAAAAATATCAAACATAGTGGGATTAATGTGGCAAATAAAGCATATTCCTTAACATAATCAGCCAATAACACCATCATGAAAGCCCCGCCAGCAAAACCCAATAGCGTCAGAAAGTAACAATAACTTTTATATAATGCACTTTTTCTTTCTTGACCTTTAAATGCAATAGACTCTGCCAATGAACTAAAGCCCAGTTGTACATTCAAAGTCACCGCAATATTGCCATATAGCATGCCATTAATCTTATGAAACGCATTACCTTGCATTCCCGCAATAAAAGAAAGAGCCCAAACAGCATGAAACCCATTAGAGTGAACATTAAAGAAAAAAATATAAACAATGAGTAATAATAAAAGGACGATTTCCAGTGATAATAATGTAAATGTCCATGTTTTTTCATCGGTATTATAGCGGTAGCGGATCCATGCCAACAGCATTGCCCCCGCACCAAAGGAAATAATGGAAACAATATAAGGCATCACTGCGGTTAGGCCATGCTTAGCAAACTCATAACCTAACATAATAATATTGCCTGACTGAAAAGTAGCGAATGATTTAGTCGTAAAGAAGGCATATCCATCGAGCATTCCTGACGCAATAGCTAATAAAAATGCGATCGCAGGTAACTGCATAAAAGGAACTTTTGGAGAGGAAATCATAGTTTACTTACCTGTCTTGATGATTCTTTTTCTGACTGACTTAGTCGACTGATATATACCGTAAAAATAGGAAAAACCGTCATTGCCGCCCACTAAATGGCATCCCCATACGTTTTAACATCAACATTAAGACCCCGTTCGAAAATGTAGAAAATTAAGCTAATAAAATAAACCGTTGAAAAGAGTAAAATCATATAAGATAAAAAAATCACATGTAAAATAGATGCAGAACTAAAATTGAATATCAAAGTAAATTGACCGCTTGAGAAAGGGGTCATGATTGAATGTTTCAATAGAAATACTCGCGATTAAAACCAACGAAGCAACACCCCTTAAAAAATGGAGTGTTTTAATCCGGGTTTCTTGGCTACCAAACTGTCGAAAAGTCAGCATATAAATAATCTAGTTATGGAAGTCATTAACCATAGCTCCTATTCACAGTAAGATCCCGTTGCTATATTTCTAATAACAACGGGATGATATGAACATTACTGCGTCAGTGGGGGGAACCAAATAGCTTGCTGACCACTCACCAACCGTTCTTGGTTAATCCAAGTAAAAGGAGCGGGTACCTGAGCTTGTAAACGTACATCTTCAGCACCTCGTTGTGCTGTCAATGTTGGAGTCAGCACAACAGGCTCTGGCCCATAAATCGCGGCTGACGTAGAATCACGTTCGTTTCGTCCACCACAAACCACCCATAACTGATTTAACGTAGCGATCGCATAAGGGGCAAAATCGGCACGCCCTGTTGGTGGCTCTTCAACCGAAAAAAGATGGCTATCAATCTCCACTTTTAAATCACTCGGCATACCCGCTGGCGCAGCAAGAATATCAGCGCGTAACGTACTATATAAACCACCTAACTCAGGTACGTCTAATTCATGTGCGGCTGCCAGCGCAATACGGCCAATTGGCGTTGCTGTCACACTCACAGAGCTACCCGCTGTTGCCCAGCCACTATCCCGCTCATTAAGATGTGTCACACGATAGCGCGCTAATATATCTCCTAACGGCCCTGCAAGTACTACCGTATGGAACAATCTATCCTTTTCAATTTCAGGGTAGCTTCCAACAATATACCCTTTCCCTTTTTGAGCGGCTTTACACAATGTTTGCTCGAAAACCCCACCCTGTTGTTCAGCATAAGACAAAACAATGTTGGGATCGTTGGTATAAGGTAGTGCGGAAAGCTCAGGAAGTACTAGGAGCTCATTTTCCCCCACTTGAATTGAGTCTAGTTTAGAAACCGATTTTTCCCACTGCGCTGCAATAAGTGTCGTTTGTGTTATTGTTGACGTAGCATTGATATCTGTTGGGCTGCGGTGAAAAGCGAGCGTTGGGAAATATAATTCAGGGCGACGCTTCGCCAGTAATGCATCGCGTTGTGTATCCGCTTCATCTAAATCAATTGTCGCACTGTATATACCATTTAGCCCGGGTTCTAGCTCTAACGGGCTAAGCACTGGAGATTGTGCCACTTTATGTCCTGATGGCGCCCATATGCTCGAACCACCATTATAATAAAGCCGTCCTTTGGTAATTGGATTGGTTTCAATTCCACTACGTGTTGCACAAATTACCCACACTCCATTGAAAGCACTCATATGCTGCACATGTGCAACGGTTGAATGATCGCCAAGCATTTCAGCAGGAGTCGCGTTCGGCATCATACGGTCAGAGACTGAATGCCAACCAATGATTTGTGCACCTTCCAATGCAGCTAACCGAACATATTGCCAGTAAGTATCATCATAACAAATCAATAAGGCGATACGGCCAATCGGTGTTTCAAAGGTTTTAACACCGGTATTACCCGGAGCAAACACTTTTTGGTCTTGGGAATTCAGGCCTATTTTACGATATTTACCAATAATGCCTTCTGGCCCCATCAAAACAGCGGAATTATAAGCTAGCCCTGTTTCGCTATCTCGTTCCGCGATACCGACACTCATATACATCCCTGTACGAGCCAATATAGGCAATACTGCCGCTGTCGTTTTTCCTGGGATGGTATCTAAATAAGGTGCTAATTCCGTAAAGTCTGAAAATAAATAACCACTCACTGCCGTTTCTGGAAATACAGCGTAATTTACCCCTTGAGCGGCCACTTTTTCTGTCGCTTCGACTAAACGTTGAATATTTCCATTTAGATCTCCCCATGCAGGAATAAAATCAACGGCTGCTACTTTACTGCTTTTTTTTATTTCAGCAATACTCATACAATAATCCTTATTCAAAGAATTTATTAGTAAATAAATAATTTTTTGCTATTAATAAAAATAAATATTAAATAGGAATGATATTTCTATAACTCCAAATAATTTAGGTAATAATAGCTTGAGTGTAGCGGCTATATTTAAATACATCGAGCACCTAAATATAGCTGCTAATATTAATTTTCCATTTTAGAAAGTCATATTAAGAGCGAATTTAATGTTATTAATTAAATAACATTATTTTTTCTCATTTCCATAATTTGTTCATCGCTATAACCAAGCTCTTTTAACACTTCGTTATTATGTTCCCCTAACAATGGAGCACTTTTAATTTCAGGCATAAAGGCTGAAAACTTCATTGGGCAGCCTACCGTTAAATATGTCCCTCGTTTTGGTTGTTGAACCTCGACAATCGAGCCGCTACGACGCAAAGAAGGGTCTTCCATAATTTCTTTCATACTTAATACTGCAGAACACGGCACATCAAACTGATCAAAATAATCGGTTAGTGCATGTTTATCTTTGTCTTTAGCGATTTCTTCAATTGCATCCCATACATCTTGGATATGGCTTGCACGTGCCTGTGTAGTGGCAAAAGCAGGATCAGTTTTCCATTCTGGACGCCCAATGGCATCACAGGTATTTTCCCAATTATGGTCTTGATTAATAAAGTAAATGTACGCATTTGGGTCAGTATCACTGCCTTTGCACTTAAGCATCGTTCCAGGTTGACCTCCCCCACTCGCATTTCCCCCACGGGGAACCGCATCACCAAACGTGCCATTTGGGTATTGAGGGTATTCCTCTAAGAAACCGAGTTTTTCTAAACGTTGTTGATCACGCAATTTCACACGACATAAATTAAGCACCGCATCTTGCATTGACATGGTCACACGTTGGCCTTTACCTGTTTTTTCTCGGTGTAACAGCGCCGTCAGTATGCCAATCAATAAATGCATACCCGTATTACTATCACCTAATGCTGCAGCACTTACCGTTGGCGGGCCATCAGGAAAACCCGTTGTCGATGCTGAACCACCAGCAGATTGAGCAACATTTTCATAGGCTTTCACATTCGCATACGGCGAGTTCTCATTAAACCCTTTAATCGAACCAAAAATTAACCGTGGATTAAGTTCTTGAATGTACTCCCACGTAAACCCCATATGGTCGATAGCCCCCGGATGAAAATTTTCAACTAATACATCAGATTGACGTATTAGCTTCTCCATTACGGCTTTGCCCTCTGGGGTTTTAGTATTGAGCTCTAAAGAACGTTTATTACTATTTAGCATCGTAAAATATAATGCATCGACATCAGGGATATCACGTAATTGATTACGCGTCACATCCCCAACTCCTGGTCGCTCTATTTTGATCACATCAGCGCCGAACCACGCAAGCATTTGTGTACAAGATGGGCCTGACTGGACTCCCGTAAAATCAAGAACGCGTATCCCATCAAGCGGTTTTGAAGAAGTCATAATTCACCTTTTTACAAAACTGCCATGGCGTCATTTCTCACGCCATGGCAACTCATTTTGCCCTATTGACTCTTTCTATGAAACGAGTCGAGAGATGTAGATCCACGCTGGAGCCGCAATGATAAAACCAAGTACACTCACCGCCAGCGACGCTGTTCCTGTACGGGTATACAGATTAAAGCGGCTTGCAATAATGATCCCAGAGAAAGCAGGTGGTAACGCTCCGGCTAATACCATCATTTGCAGTTGCTCTGTTCCCATATTAAACATCATACCTGCGAGCAACATTAATCCTGGCATTAACACTAGCTTTAATAGCGTGTTATAGACAATCTCACCATCGAACTCGAATTTATTTGCGGCTAATGTCAGACCGGCAGCAAATACCGCAACACCTGAGTTTGCTTTCGCAATTAAATCAAATGTCGGGTCCCAAACGGTAGGAATTTTCACACCAACCAATACCAGTGCAGTCGCGAGTACCGGAGCCCATACGACAGGTTCTTTAAAGGCTGAGATTAATGCATCCATACCGCCGCCGCCCTTTTTCCCTTCTGCATCAGATGGGTTCAGTAAGAACAAGCCAATCGGAATTGTAATGGCATTAACGATGATGGATATAATGGCAACAACCAACCCCGTTGAAACGGTTTCACCATAAATAGGGTCTAAAACCGCAAACCCTAAGAAACCAATTGTCGGAGAACCTGCAATTAATGCACATACCGCTGCTTCGCCACGACTATGTTTAAAAATATATTTACAGCTAAAGAAAGAGAAAAAGAAACAAACAAGTAAGACTACAAATGAAATAATCGTCAATTTAGCGTCTGCAAATATCATTTCTCGATTAGCGCGTGCGATAGAAACAAATAATGCAGCAGGTAATGCGTAATTTAATACCAACTTATTGAATGCTTTCGCTTGGTCACTGGTAAATACATTTCGTTTACCACTCACATAACCTAATACCATAATAATAATGATAGGTAATAGGTCGCTCATAAAAATCTTATACATAAAATCAGCCATAAGACCCACCTATTTTTGGCAATAAGATCCCGTACGCTACTCATTAAAATGAGTCGCGTAGGGTGATCTTGGTTAGTTAACGTTATACTGCGTTAATTTTTTACGACAGACTTCGGATTTAAATTACCAATATGGCCGCTTTCCGTTCCAACTGCAGGGTCAATAACAACGTTTATCAAGGTTGGATGACCCGATGTTAAACCGACCTTCAAAGCCTCCTGTACTTCTGCAGGCGTTGTTGCTTGATAACCAATGCCACCAAAAGCCTCAATCATTTTGTCATAACGAGCACCGCCCATTAAAACAGTCGGAGAAGGGTCTTGGTCACCATGGAGATTTACACCATCACCACGGTAAATTCCGCCATTATTGAAAATCAAAATAGTGACAGGCAATTTGTAGCGACAAATCGTTTCAATTTCCATACCACTAAAACCGAACGCGCTATCGCCTTCAATCGCCACAACTGGCTTACCACTGGTTACAGCGGCACCGATTGCATAACCCATTCCAACGCCCATTACGCCCCACGTTCCACAATCTAAGCGCTTACGTGGTTGGTACATATCAATAATATTTCTTCCATTATCCAGCGTGTTAGCGCCTTCATTAACGACATAAACGTCTTGGTGATCGACCAGCACATCGCGGATAGCACGTAACGCATTGAAGTAGTTCATCGGAGAAGTGTCAGTGTTCAACTTCACTGCCATTTTCTCGACATTGATTTTCTTGTGTTCATCAATGCTGGTAATCCATTCCGTTGGGGACTTAACAGGGATTGATTTAAGTCCTGCCAATAATGATTCAATACTTGAATAAATATCGCCAACAACGGGAGCCGCTATTGGACGGTTACTATCGATTTCAGAAGGTTCAATATCTAACTGAATGAATTGCGTTTCTGGTGACCAGTGCTTACCTTTACCATGATCAAGCAACCAATTAAGACGTGCGCCCATTAATACCACAACATCTGCACTGGATAAGGCATATGAACGAGCTGATGCGGCTGATAGAGGATGTATATCAGGTAACAAACCTTTAGCCATAGACATCGGTAAATAAGGGATACTGGTTGTTTCAATAAATTGGCGAATATTATCATCCGCTTGGGCATAAGCAGCGCCTTTGCCCAAAATAATTAATGGCCGCTTAGCCGATGCGAGCAACTTAAGGGCTTTATTTACTGAATCGGGTGATGGAATTTGTCTTGGTGCAGGGTCTTCAACGGTAAAAATGGTTTTATCCGCAGCGTCTTTATCCATCACGGCAGATAAAACTTCCGTTGTTAAGTCAAGATAAACCCCACCCGGACGGCCTGATACCGAAGCACGGATTGCTCGAGCGAGTGCGATACCAAGATCTTCGGGTTTATTCACACGGTAAGATGCTTTTACGAAAGGTTTTGCCGTGTTCATTTGGTCTAATTCTTCGTAATCACCCTGCTGCAAATCAATTATCGCTCTGTCGCTCGAACCACTGATTTGGATCATTGGAAAACCATTGGTGGTTGCATTAGCAAGAGCAACCATACCATTCAAGAAACCCGGTGCCGATACCGTTAAACAGATACCCGGTTTTTGGGTAATAAACCCACTGATTGCAGCCGCGTTTCCCGCAGATTGCTCATGACGAAATCCAATATAGCGAATACCTTCAGCTTGTGCATGCCTTGCCATGTCCGTTACTGGAATTCCAACAACACCGTAGATTGTATCAATGCCATTTTTTTTGAGAGCATCGACAATAATATGCATACCATCAGTCAGGTTTTGGGTTTGATCAGCAGACATGTCTACCTCATAATTAACTGATTAAAAGATTAAAGGGAGTGATAAGTCACCCCCAATTTTTAAATTAGATCGCTTTGTTCGCACGCATAGTCGCAATTTCATCTGCGCTATAACCTAGTTCAGTTAGAACTTGCTCGGTGTGCTCACCCAACAATGGTGCGCTTTTGATATCCGGTGTAAATGAAGAGAATTTCATCGGGCAACCTACCGTCAAGTAAGTTCCACGTTTTGGCTGCTCAACTTCAACAATACTTCCGCTCTTACGCAGAGATTGGTCTCGTGCGATTTCACGCATACTGAGTACAGGGGCACAAGGGACACCGTATTTACTCAAGTACTCGACCGCTTCATGTTTATCTTTATCTGCTAAGAATTTTTCAATTTCAGCAAAAATATCAAAGATATGAGGCTGACGAGCCTTTGGTGTATTGTAAGCGGGATCCGTCGCCCATTCAGGCTTACCAATCGCTACACAGGTTTGCTCCCAGTCCTGTTCTTGGATAGTAAAATAAATATAAGCATTTGGGTCTGTTTCCCAGCCTTTACATTTTAAGATCCAACCTGGCTGGCCACCACCGCCAGCATTACCACCACGAGGAACGGCATCACCAAATGTGCCATTTGGGTATTGTGGATATTCTTCAAGATAGCCAATTTTCTCTAAACGTTGCTGGTCACGAAGTTTGACACGGCACAAGTTGAGTACAGCATCTTGCATCGACATAGTCACTCGCTGGCCTTTGCCAGTTTTCTCACGATGTAATAGCGCTGCAAGTAAGCCAATCAGCAAGTGCATACCCGTATTGCTGTCACCTAGCGCAGCGGCACTCACTAATGGTGGGCCATCCCAAAACCCTGTGGTTGATGCGGCACCACCTGCGGCTTGGGCAACGTTTTCATAAGCTTTAACATCTGCATAAGGCGAGTCTTCATCAAAACCTTTGATGGAACCGAAAATCAAACGAGGATTTAATTCTTGAATGTGTTCCCAAGTGAAGCCCATATGGTCAATTGCACCTGGATGGAAGTTCTCAACGAGGACGTCGGCTTGCTTAATCAGCCGCTCCATAACCTCTTTACCTTCTGGAGTTTTTGTATTTAATTCCACTGATCGCTTATTACTATTAAGCATCGTGAAATACAGCGCATCCACATCAGGTATATCCCTTAATTGGTTACGCGTGACATCTCCAACTCCAGGGCGCTCAATCTTAATAACATCTGCGCCGAACCACGCTAACATTTGAGTACAAGATGGTCCTGATTGTACACCGGTGAAATCCAGTACTTTAATACCTTGTAAAGGAAGATCCATGTGGTACCTCTTTATTTAGCTATCGTAAATGGAATGAATTAGGGTTCTATTATTTAGCTGTGTTAAAAAGATATTTGAATATATGACTATTTTTATATTTATTAATAATTACATTACTCTTTTTATTAAATAATATCACCAATGTCCAGCAATTAATTCTTTTAATATATATGCATTATAACATTCTTAAAAAAAACAAATATCAGAACATTAGTTTACTTTTAAATTAAAATAAAAAACAAAGTCTCGAATTAATCAGCAGTGACCATTTAAGATAGACCTTTATTGATCTAATATCAATATTCAATAGCTATTCACAAAAAAACAACAATCACAAAAATAGTTTATTATCAATAAATTAAAGGGTTGATGTCTTTTTTTTACATAATATAAAAACGAATAAATGTTTATTTGTTTATTATTGGTTTAAAAAAATTGTAAATCATACGCGAAATAAGAGCATCTTTATTTGATGTGTATTTTTTTATTAATCTTATTTTGATTAACTATAATGATAATAAATCGCAAACAGGTCATCAAATAAATATATCTAATTTTATTTCTTTCAAATAAATTGAATGTTTATATTTTTTAGATATAAAAAACCCACAAATAACATTAGTCATTTGTGGGTTTGATAACAACAATAATAAAACTTAGTTTTTCTCTTGTTGCTGTTTTTGCTGTTTTTCTTTTTCCAAAAGCTGGCGGTACCACAATGGATGGTGTTTTCTAGCCCAACCACGAGTCACCCAACCTTCAACCATCGCACGCACTGAACCTTTCACCCAAATCGCGGCATAAGCGTGAACCACAATCATGATAATCAGCGCAATTGCAGAGAGCGAGTGAATAAGAATAGCTGCACGATAAACAGGGATTGGGAAATAATCTGCGAAATAAGGACGCCACATGATCACTCCCGTGATCACCAGCGCCAATAAGCAGATAGTGACCACCCAATACACCCCTTTTTGGCCTAGGTTATATTGGCCGACATCGCCCGCTTCTTCGTTTTTCAGTACTTTGCCGATATTTTTTGCCCACTTAATATCTTCTTTATTAATGAAGTTATGGTGGAAATAACGGAAGAACATAAATACGAACAGCAAGAACATCGCCGTCCCCACGAATGGATGCAAAATTCGAGACAGTTGTGGTGTACCCAAAATGTTCATAAACCAGTTTAGGGATGGGAAAAAGAACCCGAGCCCACTGATTGCGGTGAACAAGAAGCAAATCACAACCGCCCAGTGATTGATCCTTTCAATCGGCTTATGGCGGATAATTTTGTCGTTATCATCTGGCATCATTTCTGATCCTCCCCTTCTTTTGATTTCGAAGTGTCAGATGACATTGCATTATGCAAATCTTCTAAAGCCTCTTCTTCATCTTTTTTGGAGACGCGGTTCGGACCAATACCCACATAGTGGAAGATGGCCGCCGCAAATGTTGCAGCAAAACCAACCGCTGCTAACGGCTTCCAGATACCTTTCCAGAAAGTCACTGTAGGGCTGATTGTCGGGTTCTCCGGCAATCCGTGATACAGCTGAGGTTTATCTGCATGGTGCAGGACGTACATCACGTGCGTACCTCCAACACCTTCAGGGTCATATAAACCTGCATTCGCATAACCACGTGTTTTCAGCTCTTCAACACGCTCGCCAGCCATGTTGATCATGTCCTCTTTGCTACCAAAATGGATAGCGCCTGTTGGACAGGTTTTCACACACGCAGGCTCTTGGCCGACTTCAACACGGTCAACACACAGCGTACATTTGTATGCGCGGTTATCTTCTGGGTTAATACGCGGTACATCAAACGGGCAACCCGCAATACAATAACCACAACCAATACAGTGTTCCGATTGGAAGTCAACGATACCGTTTTTGTACTGCACTATCGCGCCTTCCGAAGGACACGCCTTCAGGCAGCCTGGGTCAGCACAGTGCATACAGCCATCTTTACGGATCAGCCATTCGAATTTATCGTTCTCTTCCACTTCAGAGAAGCGCATTACCGTCCATGACTTAGCGGTTAAATCTGTTGGGTTATCATATACCCCAACGTTAGTACCAATTTTGTCACGGATATCGTTCCATTCGGAACAGGCAACCTGACAAGCTTTACAGCCGATACAGGTCGTCACATCGATAAGCTTTGCAACTTCTTCCTTATAGTCCCGCACCTGAGGTGCGGGAGTCAGGGAATTGGTGGCAGAGCGACGAATAATGTCCTGAGATTGCATTGACATAATTTATCTCCTTACACCTTTTCCACATTGACAAGGAATGATTTAAATTCCGGTGTCTGAGTATTCGCATCACCCACAAACGGCGTTAATGTGTTAGCAATAAAGCCTTTCACAGCCAAACCTTCAAAGCCCCAGTGAATAGGAATACCGATAGTATCGATATCTTTCCCAGCCACTTTCAGCGTATGAATACGTTTGGTCACCACCGCTTTCGCTTTGATATAACCACGTTTGGAGCTGACTTTCACCGTATCGCCTTGCTTGATCCCTTTCTCATTCGCTAAACGTTCACCAATTTCAATGAACTGCTGTGGCTGAATGATGGCATTTAACAAAGCGTGTTTTGTCCAATAGTGGAAATGTTCAGTCAAGCGATAAGTGGTTCCCACATAAGGGAATTCTGTCGCTTTACCCATCTGCGCCCAGTCATCTTTAAACACACGAGCCGCCGGGTTTGACACAACTTTCGGGTGCAGTGGATTGGTATCCAATGGCGTTTCTATCGGTTCGTAATGCTCTGGGAATGGGCCTTCGGCCATTTTATCCAGTGCAAATAGACGTCCCATTCCTTCTGGCTGCATGATAAACGGACCAACACCACTACCTGGTGCAGCATTGCTATAGTCAGGAATATCCATGCCTATCCATTTGCTGCCATTCCACTCAAGGATTTGACGTTTTGGATCCCACGGTTTACCCATTGGGTCTGCCGATGCGCGGTTATAAATCACACGGCGGTTAAGAGGCCACGCCCATGCCCAACCTAATGTATTCCCCAGACCCGTTGGGTCAGAGTTATCACGGTTAGCCATTTGGTTGCCTTTTGGTGTCCAACTTCCCGTAAATATCCAGCAGCCACTCGCGGTGGTACCGTCATCACGTAACTGTGCAAACGAGCTCAGCAACTCACCTTTTTTCGCAATAACGTTGCCATCAGCATCTTTCAAGTCAACTAAAGCATAGCCATTGTTTTCTTGAGCAACTTCTTCTGGCGTTGGGTGATCACGGTCGAAGTAATTCCAAGTCATACTTAGAACTTGTTCAGGTACCGCACCGCCTTCAGAGGCATACAGTTGGCGTAAACGGTGGAAAATACCAGACAGGATTTCACCATCACTGATAGCTTCACCTGGGGCATCCGCACCTTTCCAGTGCCATTGCAACCAACGCGCTGAGTTAACAATCGAACCATTTTCTTCAGCAAAACAACAAGATGGCAGGCGGAATACCGTCGTTTGGATTTCTTCCGGCTTCACATCATTCATTTCGCCGTGGTTTTGCCAGAAATTCGACGTTTCGGTGTTCAGCGGGTCAACGGTGATTAAATACTTCAGCTTAGAAAGTGATTTAATCACTTTGTTTTTATTCGGGAATGAGGCCACTGGGTTAAAGCCTTGGCAAATATAGCCATTTACTTCGCCCTTATCCATCATCTCGAAATAACGCAGCACATCGTAGCCTTGATCCCATTTCGGTAATAAATCAAAGCCCCAGTTGTTTTCTTTCTGCGCTTTATCGCCATAGAACGTCTTCATCAAACTAACAAAGAATTTCGGGTAATTACCCCAATAGTTCACTTGGCCTTCAACCGTCGCTTTTGGCGTGTTTGCAGCTAAGTAACTTTCTAATGTCGTTTGTTTTTCTGATGGTAAGGTTAAATACCCCGGCAAGCTTTGAGATAGCAAACCTAAGTCAGTCAAACCTTGGATATTGGAGTGTCCGCGCAGTGCGTTAACACCACCGCCTAACATCCCCATATTACCCAACAGTAATTGGATCATCGCCATGGTACGAATATTTTGCGCACCCACGGTATGTTGAGTCCAACCTAATGCGTATAAGAACGAGGCTGTTTTATCTTTAGCACTGGTTTCTGCAAGGTACTCACAGACTTGCAAGAAGTCTTTGATTGGCGTCCCACAGATGTTATTCACCACTTCAGGTGTATAACGGCTGACGTGCTCTTTTAATAGGTTTAACACACAACGTGGGTGTTTCAGAGTAGGATCACGCAGCGCAAGGCCGTTTTCATCCATCTCATAGTTCCACGTGGTTTTGTCGTATTGACGTTTTTCTTCGTCATAACCTGTAAACAGGCCATCATCAAACCCATAATCTTCACGAATAACTAAACTGGCGTTGGTATACGCTTCCACGTATTCACGCTGAATTTTCTCATTATCCAGTAAATATTTGATAACACCTGATAAAAATGCGATATCAGTCCCTGAACGGATAGGCGTGTAAAAATCCGCCACTGCCGCAGTACGGGTAAAGCGTGGGTCAATAACAATGAGTTTGGCTTTATTATGGATTTTAGCTTCCATCGCCCAGCGGAAACCGACTGGATGCGCTTCTGCCGCATTACCACCCATAACGACAACTAGGTTTGCATTTTTAATGTCAACCCAGTGGTTGGTCATCGCACCGCGACCAAATGTTGGAGCAAGACTTGCTACCGTTGGTCCGTGTCAGACACGCGCTTGGTTATCGACGGCAAGCATGCCGAGAGCGCGGGTGAATTTTTGCGTTACAAATCCGCTTTCGTTACTACCCGCCGATGCGCACAGCATACCGGTGGTTAGCCAACGGTTAACCGTCACACCCTCTTTATTTTTCTCAATAAAGTTCGCATCGCGGTCTTCTTTCATTAGCTTAGCGATACGATCAAATGCGTCGTTCCAAGTGATACGTTTCCACTCATTAGTACCCGGCTCACGCACTTCAGGGTATTTCAAGCGGCTTTCACTGTGGATAAAATCGATAAGTCCAGCACCTTTCGGACAAAGTGCACCACGGTTTACCGGATGATCCGGGTCCCCTTCAATATGGAAAATGCTCTCTTTAGCATTTTTCGCGCCATCACCGAGGCTGTACATCAACAGCCCACAGCCGACAGAACAGTAGGTACAGGTATTTCTGGTTTCCTTCGCACGCAGTAATTTATACTGGCGCGTTGACGCTAACGCGGTGGCGGGTGCAAAACCCAAGGCCGCTGCCGTCGTACCTGCCATACCGCCAGCGCAGATCTTAAAGAACTGCCTTCTGCTGACTTGCATGGGGATCTCCTCATTTACATTGCTCATGTTTACCTAACGTCAATCGCGATAATCAGGTAAACTCTTCTTATTCAACGTTATCCTTACGTATCCAGGTTCATTGCCTGGCAAATGGTGTAAATTCTTTTTACCCATAATTAATATTATGTATCATTAATGCTAGGAATTCATCTAATGTATGAAACAAATACTACAAATGACTCCAAATTAACCAAAATGATTGGCTTAAACCACACAACCGTGCAACAAAAAGGCAACCTTGATTTGCCTGTTAATGATTATGTTGCGGAGGAATATCCTGTTGCTTTAGTCTTCAATGGCATATCCCATGTGGTAATGATGGCAACACCGAAAGATCTTGAGGATTTCGCGGTTGGGTTCGCTCTTTCTGAAGGGATAATACAGTCAGGTGATGAAATTCGTGGAATTGATATCGTTGAAGGCTGCAACCGCGGAATTGAAGTACAAGTTGAATTATCTAGCCGCCGGTTTATGGAGTTAAAAGAACGTCGCCGTAATTTAGCGGGGCGTACTGGCTGTGGTATTTGTGGAACAGAACAGCTTGACGAAATCTTCAAACCTATCGCCCCTCTGCCTTTTACTCAAACTTTTTCTTTGTCCTACCTCGATAATGCATTACATGAATTGAAAAAAGTGCAAGAAATTGGTGCACTGACGGGCTGTACCCACGCTGCTGCATGGATCTCTCCAGAAGGTGTGTTAGTGGGAGGTTGTGAGGATGTCGGTCGCCATGTGGCTCTTGATAAACTTTTGGGTATGAAACATCGCAACCAATGGCAACAAGGTGCGGTACTGGTTTCTAGCCGTGCCAGTTATGAAATGGTGCAAAAAGCCGCTAGCTGCGGCGCAGAAATTCTGTTTGCCGTTTCTGCGGCTACCGCCCTCGCTATTGAGGTAGCAGAGAAAGCCAACTTAACGTTAGTTGGATTCTGTCGTCAGGGGAAAGCCACGGTGTTTACGCATAGCTTTCGTATCAGGAACTAATTTTTAAAAATTAAATCTAATAATTGCAATATCATATAAATTATATCAGATTGAAAAATAATAAATATTTGTCATTTTAACTTGTTATTTTTGTCGTATTTTCTCCATTGAGAAATGTTGTATTTTTGATTATAATATAATCAAAGCGCATAGGAGGTATAATGACAATACAAGACAGAATACAAAAAAAAGTAAAGCGTTCTAGACGTTCTGTTTTCCTACGCTCTGACTTTTCAAAAATAGCTGATTATGATCAAGTAGGCCGTATACTCAAAAAACTTACAGACAATGGTTTATTAATGAGAATTGGTTATGGTGTCTATGTAAGAGCCAGAGTGAATCGCATCACTGGTAAATTAATGCCAGATAACCCAAGTGGTGCTGATGGCGTTATTATCGAAGTAATGAAAAAACTCAATGTTGATTATACTTTTGATAAGCTATCTATGATGAATTTGTCTGGTGAGAGTACACAAATTCCTTCTAACATTAAAATTATCCCTAAAAATCCTAAATTTACTCGTAAAATTAAGGTAGGGAAACAAAGTATCAATGAAACTCGATAGCTCTTTATTTATTGATGTTGCCGATGCCATAGGGCTCGGCAACCCTGCAATAGTTGAAAAAGATTATTATGTTGTTCAATTACTTAAACTACTATCTAACTTTCAGTTTACATATCACCAAGCCATCTTTTCAGGAGGAACAGCTCTCGCCAAATCGGATATCAAAACTTATCGAATGTCTGAAGACATTGATATAAAACTAATCCCAAACCAAAGATATCTTGAATTAGCATCTCGAAATGCAAGAAAAACAGCCAGAAAAGAAATAAAAAAAATTATTGAAGAAATAATTAACCAAAATCCTATTTTTTCTTTAGATAATGCGCCTTCTGTTAAAGATGAATACCGCTATTTTTCCTTTGATATCCGTTATCCTCAAGATCACAGGCAAGTACCATGTTTACGCCCTTTTATAAAATTAGAATTTATAGAGACAGACCTTCTTAGTGAACCCATATCTAGGAATATTCAATCTATTTATTCAAATGTTACAGAATCTGATATCGAAATTTATAACATGATTTGCTCGGCAATTATTGACACTCAAGCTGAAAAGTTACTATCAATGCTACGAAGAACAGCGAGTGTTGCAAGAAATGGCCAACGTGAAGATGATGAGACACTTATTCGACATGTTTATGATACTTTTCATATACAGCTATCCCAACCATCTAATATTGAATTCTTAAGTCAATTACTGAAAAAAGCACTTGATGGAGATATTACAAGATACGGAAATCAACACACACAACTGGTTGACTCGCCTATTACAGAACTTCGCTATGGGCTAAAATTATTAGTAGAAACCCCCAAATTCATAGAGCGTTATAATAACTATGTAAGTCCTATGGTTTATGCAGAAGTTCCTATTCAATGGGATGAAGCAATTATTGCTTTTACTAACTTAGCTAATCAAGTATTGGATTATATAGAACAAAAACTTAATAAATAAACTAAAAGTTAGCCAATTTTTATTACCCATTGGCTAACCACTGTACCTTTTATCTTACTAGCTAATAGTCATCACTTCCCAATGCAAAAACTTGAAAAAATACGGCCTAATAAATCATCAGAGGTAAATTCACCTGTAATTTCACTGAGTTCCTGCTGAGCTAAACGTAATTCCTCCGCCAGTAACTCACCGGAGCGGGCATTCACTAACTGGTCATGGCCCTGTGCTAGGTGAACGGCTGCTGCATTTAGTGCTTGTAAATGACGGCTGCGTGCTAAGAAACCACCTTCTGTATTGCTGTTAAAACCAATGGCTTCTTTTAGGTGATCGCGCAACAAATCAATGCCTTTTTCTTCGCGTGCAGACAAACGAATTAATGGATAACGCGTATTATCAATAAACTCAACGGGTTCGCCCGTCATGTCTGCTTTGTTACGAATGACGGTGACCGGAAGGTCGTCAGGTAAGCGCGCCATAAATTCAGGCCAAATCTCTTGTGGCTCTGTTGCATCGGTTGTGGTGCTATCGACCATAAACAGCACGTGGTCCGCTTGTTCAATCTCTTGCCAAGCACGCTCAATACCAATTCGTTCCACTTCATCACTGGCTTCACGTAGCCCTGCGGTATCAATGATATGCAGTGGCATGCCATCAATGTGAATATGTTCACGCAACACATCACGCGTCGTACCCGCAATATCCGTGACAATCGCAGCTTCGCGACCCGCCAATGCATTTAACAAGCTCGATTTACCTGCATTTGGGCGCCCGGCAATCACCACTTTCATCCCTTCTCGCAATAAACTGCCTTGGCGTGCTTGGGAGCGAACTTGCTCTAAATCTGCCACGACTTCATTGAGTTTTGCTTCAATTTTACCGTCAGACAGGAAGTCAATTTCTTCATCAGGGAAATCAATCGCAGCTTCTACATAGATGCGCAAGTGAGTGAGTGCTTCCACCAATTGATGAATATGGGAAGAAAACGCCCCTTGTAGGGAGTTCATTGCGGAACGCGCCGCTTGCTCTGAGCTTGCATCAATCAAGTCAGCAATCGCCTCTGCTTGGGCTAAATCCAGCTTATCATTTAAAAATGCACGCTCAGAGAACTCCCCTGGATTCGCAATGCGAATACCCGAGATCGTTAATATTCTTCTTAGCAATAAATCAAGAATGACTGGGCCGCCATGTCCTTGTAATTCAAGCACATCTTCACCCGTAAATGAATTTGGTCCAGGAAAGTAAAGCGCAATACCTTGGTCAAGGACAGCACCGTCCACATCACGAAATGGCAAATAATCTGCATAGCGTGGTTTAGGAAGTTTTCCTAGCACGATTTCAGCAACTTGTGCCGCTTTCGGGCCAGATACACGTAAAATACCGACACCGCCACGACCGGGAGGTGTTGCCTGTGCGACGATAGTATCGTTGATTTGCATGATGTTTCTCTGTCATTCCTATAAAAAATTAAGGCGGTCATTAAATGGCCGCCTTAATATTATATCGATAGCTGAGCGGAAGGCTCACCTAAAATTCAATTTATTTCTTTTCTTTTTTATCGCGACTGTGTAAACCACGTTTTTCCAGACCACGATAAATCACTTGCTGCTGGATAATAGTCACTAAGTTACTCACGATATAGTACAGTACCAGACCTGATGGGAACCACAGGAAGAAGATAGTAAACACGACAGGCATGTACGTCATGATCTTCTGCTGCATTGGGTCAGTGACTGCAGTTGGTGACATTTTCTGGATCACAAACATCGTTACACCCATCAATACCGGTAGGATGTAGTACGGGTCTTGTGCAGACAAGTCTTGGATCCAACCGAAGAATGGCGCGTGACGCAGTTCAACAGAACCCATCAACATGTAGTAAAGTGCAAGGAAGATAGGCATTTGGATAAGCAGCGGTAAACAACCACCCAGTGGGTTTACTTTTTCTGCTTTATACATCGCCATCATTTCTTGGCTCATGCGTTGTTTATCATCACCAATACGCTCACGCATTGCAGCCAATTTTGGTTGCAGTAAACGCATTTTCGCCATCGAGGTGTACTGTGCTTTAGTCAGCGGGTACATAATACCACGAACGATAAAGGTGATAACGATGATGGCAATACCCCAGTTACCCACAAAACCGTGAATGAATTTCAACAGTTTAAACAGTGGCTGAGAGATAAACCATAACCAACCATAATCTACAGTTAAGTCTAAATGAGGTGCAACTGCGGCCATTTCTGACTGAATTTCAGGACCAACCCATAACGTTGATGAATAAGTACCCGCACCGTTAGCTGCGATAGTCATTGGTTCACTCTTATAACCAATGATGGCAGATTTTTTATCAAGGTCGATAGTATAGAAAGTGCTCTTCTCAGAACTTGCAGGGATCCATGCCGTTGCAAAGTATTGTTGCAACATGGCCACCCAGCCACCTTTGGTGGTTAAGTCGAGGTTTTTATCTTCGATGTCACCAAAACTATATTTTTTATAGTTGTTTTCATCAGAAGAATACGCCGCACCACGATAGGTATGCAGAGCAAAGTTACTGCTGCCTGTATCACGCTCTTTCGGTAACTCAATTGTTTGTTTTAACTGACCAAAGAAAGCGAGGCTCAGTGGTTGAGCGGTTGGGTTTTGAATACTGTATTCAACTTCAACAGTATATTGGCCACGTTTAACAATGTACGTTTTCTGATACACAACACCGTTGTTATCTGTAAATGTCATTGGTACGCGCAAAACGTCCTGGCCTTCCCCTAATGTGAAAGTGTCGGAATCTACGCTATACAGTGGACGTTCGCCATTATTATTTGCTGGGTTGTCTGGACCATGAAGACCAATCAAACCACTCTGTGCCTGGTAGACAAAGCCTGGATTAGTTTCCAGTAAACGGAAAGGACTTTCCGAATGAAGGGTCGCAGGATAGGCTAACAGGTCAGCCTCATCGATATCACCACCACGAGTATTGATGCGAATATCCAGTACATCAGTCTTGACTGTGATGAGCTTACCTTGCTCACTGCCAGTAACGGCTTGAGCATCACTGCTTGGCATATCCGCTTGTTGCGAAGCTTGAACAGTTTTCACGTCCTGAGCAACTTTATCGCTCTCCCAGGCCTGCCAAACTAAGAACGACACGAACAACAAAGCGATGAGTAGAAGATTGCGTTGCGAATCCATCGTTATAATTCTCTATTATCATCAGTTTTTCTAGGTGGGACAGGATCATCTCCACCAGCGTGTAAAGGGTGGCATTTTAATACGCGTTTTGCCGTTAACCAACTCCCTTTTAACATACCAAACCTGCGCAATGCCTCAATTCCGTAATTTGAACAAGTGGGATTGAAGCGACAACGAGGTCCTAACAACGGGCTAATAGCCAGTTGGTAGCCTCTGATCAGCATGATCAGGATTTTTGAGCCAAGCGACGATGACGACGCCATAACTTATCCAATGTTTCCGTGATCTGTTGATTGTCAAGATTGGCGACCCCTTTCCTTACCAATAACACAAAATCCATTGGAGGCAAGTCGTGTTGATGCAAACGAAAGTATTCACGCGCTAATCGTTTAATACGATTTCGCTCATGAGCTCGTTTAACATTTTTTTTAGCGATGGTAAGACCGATGCGGGGATGCCCCAGCTCGTTTAGGCGACCAAGGATTGTTATCTCTGGGGAACTCGCCCTCTGCGGCTGCTTAAAGACATTATCGAAATGCCTGGGAGTTAACAAACGTAACTCCCGGGTAAAAGCGAGCGTAACCACTTGAATAGAGGGCTAGCTTTATTACTTAGATGAAACGGTCAGACTAGAGCGGCCTTTCGCACGACGGCGAGCCAGAACTTGACGACCATTTTTAGTAGCCATACGAGCGCGGAAACCGTGTGAACGGTTGCGCTTCAGTACAGACGGTTGAAAAGTGCGTTTCATAACGATTTCTACCTAACTTTAAAATTTATTACTGATTCAGTAAACGCGTTGGCAACCAGTGAAAACTGATTTACACCTGTGCCTCTATCGCAACAATATAGAAAGAGGCAGGATTGTAATAAAACATAGGGGGTCACGTCAATGAAATGACGCAATCAAACCACTTTTATTTATAGCCTGGCTGACCGGTTTGCCGACATATGTTGTGACAGCCGACGAATGATTACATTCGTATACTGGCCGAAAACCTGCTTTTGCCCCCGCCCCGCCTAACATTAATGTTAAAATAGAGCGATACGACCCAACAAGTTTACCTCAGTTTCGTGTAAAAATCACATCAGTACTGTACACAGGGAGGAAGATTATACGGACTCCGACCTAAAGCGCAAGGATCTTCAAGAGATCTAAAAATATTTTTTGATCATACAGAATATTTCCTGTAAATCGTCTAAAGTTATCCCCAGCATGTGGAAAAATGGCTGTAAATTAAGGTAGCCCAGTCTATTTCTTCTTTATAAGAGGTTCCTTATCACATTTACCTGTGGATAAAAAGCATAAAAACTGTGTAAAAGAATGGAGATCTCTGACTAATTTTGCGGTATGATCGCAGGTCTATTTCTGATCCATCGATCAGCAATATGCAGTAAGTAAGAGTTAATCTAAAACATTTTTGGGCCATTGCAATTAAATGTAAGCCCGAGAAAATTCTTTGTTTACATCCGTACTTCTTGTTCCATTGACCTTGTTTAGGGGAGTCCAACGTGTCACTTTCGCTTTGGCAGCAATGTCTTGCCCGATTGCAGGATGAACTACCTGCCACAGAATTCAGTATGTGGATACGCCCTCTTCAAGCTGAATTAAACGACAATACACTGGCACTTTATGCCCCAAATCGTTTCGTTCTCGACTGGGTTAGAGACAAGTACATCAATAATATCAATGAATTATTGAATGACTTTTGTGGAACTGACGCGCCTGCACTACACTTTGAGGTAGGCAATAAACCGATTACAGTCGCACCGGCAGCAACACAAGCACGTACAGCTCAACAGGTACCTGCGTTTGCCGTTCCGTCAGCCCCAATGAAACCGAGTTGGGACAATTCAGCCAAAGTACAACCCGATGTTGCTTATCGTTCTAATGTAAACCCTAAGCACACTTTTGATAACTTTGTTGAAGGTAAATCGAACCAATTGGCTCGCGCAGCGGCGAGGCAAGTGGCAGAAAATCCAGGTGGGGCCTACAACCCATTATTTCTTTATGGTGGGACTGGTTTAGGTAAAACCCACTTACTACACGCTGTCGGCAATAGTATTATGCAGCATAAAGCCAACGCTCGCGTGGTTTATATGCATTCAGAACGTTTTGTTCAGGATATGGTCAAAGCTCTACAGAACAATGCAATTGAAGAATTTAAACGTTATTACCGTTCTGTTGATGCACTGCTTATTGACGATATCCAGTTTTTTGCTAACAAAGAGCGCTCACAAGAAGAGTTTTTCCATACTTTTAATGCGCTACTTGAAGGTAATCAACAAATTATTTTGACCTCCGACCGTTATCCAAAAGAGATTAACGGTGTGGAGGATCGCTTAAAATCGCGTTTTGGCTGGGGCCTAACCGTTGCAATCGAACCACCAGAGTTAGAGACTCGAGTGGCGATTTTAATGAAAAAAGCAGATGAAAATGAGATCCAACTTCCGGGTGAAGTCGCCTTTTTCATCGCCAAACGCCTTCGCTCGAACGTTCGTGAGTTAGAAGGGGCGCTAAATCGCGTGATTGCCAACGCAAACTTTACTGGCCGAGCGATTACTATCGATTTTGTCAGAGAAGCACTGCGTGACTTATTAGCACTACAAGAAAAGCTGGTAACTATTGATAATATTCAAAAAACAGTTGCTGAATATTATAAAATTAAGGTAGCAGATTTACTGTCTAAACGCCGTTCCCGTTCTGTCGCACGTCCGCGTCAAATGGCAATGGCTCTGGCAAAAGAGCTGACTAATCATAGTTTACCTGAAATCGGGGATGCCTTTGGCGGCCGTGACCATACCACGGTGTTACATGCTTGTCGTAAAATTGAACAGTTACGGGAAGAAAGCCATGACATCAAAGAAGATTTTTCTAATTTAATCAGAACATTATCATCTTAATTGCTATGAAATTTACAATAGAACGCGAGCAGTTATTAAAACCGTTACAACAGGTTAGTGGTCCTTTAGGTGGGCGTCCAACTCTGCCTATTTTAGGTAACCTTTTATTACAGGTAAAAGAAGGCACCCTCCAACTCACTGGAACCGACCTTGAAATGGAGATGATGGCCAATGTTGCCCTAACTGGGGAGCATGAAATTGGCGCAACCACCGTGCCCGCACGCAAGTTTTTTGATATCTGGCGTGGGTTACCTGAAGGTTCTGAAATTCATGTAGAGTTGAATGATGACAGACTGCTCGTCCGTTCTGGGCGTAGTCGCTTCTCATTATCCACTTTACCCGCAGCTGACTTTCCAAACTTGGATGACTGGCAAAGCGAAGTGGAGTTTTCGCTTCCGCAATCAATACTGAAACGTTTAATTGAAGCGACTCAGTTTTCAATGGCACACCAAGATGTCCGTTATTACCTCAACGGCATGCTATTTGAAACCGAAGACCAAATGCTCAGAACCGTTTCAACCGATGGGCACAGGCTTGCCGTCTGTGCAATGGATATTGGTCAATCGCTACCTTCTCATTCAGTGATAGTGCCTCGTAAAGGGGTAATCGAGCTAATGCGTTTGTTAGATGGTGGTGATACACCTCTACAGCTGCAAATTGGTAGTAATAATATTCGCGCTCACGTTGGGGATTTTATCTTTACCTCTAAATTGGTTGATGGTCGTTTCCCTGATTATCGTCGCGTATTACCCAAAAACCCAGACAAAACCTTAGAAGCTCGCTGTGATTTACTCAAACAAGCTTTTTCTCGCGCCGCTATTTTATCGAATGAGAAATTCCGTGGTGTGCGCTTGTATTTCAGTGAAAACCAATTGCGCATTACGGCCAATAACCCAGAGCAAGAAGAAGCTGAAGAAATTGTTGATGTTAGCTACCAAGGTACTGAGATGGAAATTGGCTTTAACGTCAGCTACATCTTAGATGTCTTAAATGCGCTAAAAAGTGAAAATGTGCAACTTCTGTTAACTGACGCAGTTTCCAGTGTGCAGATTGAAGACGCTGATAGTAAAGCAGCGGTGTATGTTGTCATGCCAATGCGTTTGTAATCGGTATTTATGATCCTTTCGCGTTTATTGATCCGTGATTTTCGAAATATTGAAAATGCGGATCTCTCCCTTGCTAATGGGTTCAATTTTTTAATTGGCCCCAATGGGAGCGGTAAAACCAGCATATTGGAAGCCATATATACACTCGGTCATGGCCGTGCATTTCGCAGCATTCAAGCGAACCGGGTTATTCGTCATGAGCAAGAGCAATTCATTCTTCATGGTAAACTTAGCCATTTAGATGAACAGCGAAACGACCTTTCATTAGGCTTAAGCAAAAACCGTGATGGTGATAGTAAAGTTCGAATAGACGGTACTGATGGCCATAAAATTGCAGAGCTAGCAAAATTATTGCCAATGCAACTGATTACCCCAGAAGGGTTTACCTTGCTAAATGGCGGCCCTAAATATCGACGTGCTTTTATTGATTGGGGTTGTTTTCACAATGACCCGCTGTTTTTTTCAGTGTGGTCAGATTTAAAACGGTTATTAAAGCAACGCAATGCCGCTTTGCGACAAGTCACCCGTTATGAGCAAATTCGTCATTGGGACAAACAACTGGCACCGCTTTCCGAACAAATAAGCCAATGGCGTCATGACTATATTGCAGGTATTGCCGAAAATATTGAGCAAACTTGCCAACAATTTTTACCCGAATTTTCACTCTCGGTATCCTTCCAGCGTGGTTGGGATAAAGAAATTGATTATTCAGAACAATTAGAGCGCCAATTTGAGCGTGATAGAGCACTAACCTATACCGCTTCAGGGCCACATAAAGCGGATTTGCGTATTCGAGCAAATGGAACTCCTGTTGAAGATATGCTTTCGCGGGGTCAATTGAAGCTGCTTATGTGTGCATTACGGTTAGCGCAGGGTGAGTTTTTCACCCATCAGAGCGGGCAACAATGCCTGTATCTACTGGATGATTTTGCTTCTGAACTTGATGCCGGCCGTCGCCAATTACTGGCAACCCGTCTCAAAGCTACACAAGCACAAGTGTTTGTCAGTGCCATTACACCTGAGCAAGTTAATGATATGATAGATGCAAATAGCAAGATGTTTCGTGTAGAACATGGCAAAATAGAAGTTCAACCTCAGGAATAGAAAGAGCAGGAAACGTTGATGTCGAATACATATGACTCCTCAAGTATCAAGGTATTAAAAGGACTGGATGCGGTGCGTAAGCGCCCGGGCATGTATATCGGTGATACAGACGATGGAACAGGTCTTCATCACATGGTTTTCGAGGTTGTCGACAACGCCATCGACGAAGCCCTCGCAGGCTTCTGTGACGATATCGTGATCACTATCCATGCCGATAACTCTATCTCCGTACAGGATGATGGACGTGGTATCCCTACAGGTATCCACGAAGAAGAAGGTGTCTCCGCCGCAGAGGTTATCATGACCGTTCTGCACGCAGGGGGGAAATTTGATGACAACTCCTATAAAGTCTCCGGCGGTTTGCACGGTGTTGGGGTTTCCGTTGTTAACGCCTTATCTGAAACACTTGAACTCGTTATTCGTCGTGATGGCAAAGTTCATGAGCAAATCTACAAACACGGTGAGCCTCAAGGCCCTCTGACTGTTGTCGGCGAAACCGACCAAACAGGAACCCGTGTTCGTTTTTGGCCAAGTATGGACACCTTTAAAGGCGTGACTGAGTTTGAATATGACGTCTTAGCAAAACGCTTACGTGAGTTATCATTCCTAAACTCGGGTGTTTCTATCAGGCTCATTGATAAACGTGATGGCAAAGAAGACCATTTCCATTATGAAGGTGGCATCAAAGCCTTTGTTGAGTATTTAAGCCGTAACAAAACCCCTATCCACCCTTCTGTCTTTTATTTTTCCACTGAAAAAGACGGTATTGGCGTTGAAGTCTCAATGCAGTGGAATGATGGTTTCCAAGAAAACGTGTACTGCTTCACCAACAACATTCCTCAGCGCGATGGGGGGACTCACCTCGCTGGTTTCCGTGCAGCAATGACACGTACATTGAATAACTACATGGAAAAAGAAGGCTATCAAAAGAAAAGCAAAGTCAACGCAACAGGTGACGATGCTCGTGAAGGCCTGATTGCGGTTATTTCAGTAAAAGTTCCAGATCCTAAATTCTCATCACAAACCAAAGAAAAATTGGTCTCTTCCGAAGTGAAAACAGCGGTTGAAACGATGATGAATGAGAAATTAGTTGAATATTTACTTGAAAATCCAAACGATGCGAAAATCGTTGTGGGTAAAATCATTGATGCCGCACGCGCACGCGAGGCAGCACGTAAAGCCCGTGAGATGACTCGCCGTAAAGGTGCGTTAGACTTAGCTGGCTTACCGGGTAAATTGGCTGACTGCCAAGAACGCGACCCTGCGCTATCTGAACTGTACCTTGTGGAAGGGGACTCCGCGGGTGGCTCTGCAAAACAGGGTCGTAACCGCAAAAACCAAGCGATTTTGCCACTGAAAGGTAAAATTCTAAACGTCGAAAAAGCGCGTTTTGATAAAATGCTGTCTTCACAAGAAGTGGCAACCCTGATCACAGCATTAGGCTGTGGTATTGGCCGTGATGAATATAACCCAGACAAACTGCGTTATCACAGCATCATTATCATGACGGATGCGGACGTCGATGGTTCGCACATTCGTACACTACTATTGACCTTCTTCTACCGCCAGATGCCTGAAATCGTTGAACGTGGCCATATCTTTATCGCTCAACCACCACTGTATAAAGTGAAACGTGGTAAACAAGAGCAATATATTAAAGATGACGATGCGATGGACGATTACCTGATTTCTATCGCTCTTGATGGCGCGGAACTGCATTTAAGTGCAGAAGCGCCAGCCATGAAAGGTGAAGAACTCGAAAAACTGGTTGTTGAATATAATGCTGCGCACCGTATTATTCGTCGCCTTGAGCGTCTTTATCCTCAAGCCTTACTTAACAGCTTAGTTTATCAGTCAACCCTGACGGAAGATGATTTAAAAATCAGCGAAAAAGTTGAAGAGTGGGCGAAAACGCTGGTTAAACGCTTAGAAGATAACGAACAATTTGGTAGCACTTACAGCTACACCATTAACGAAAACCGTGAGCGTCAATTATTCGAGCCAACTATTCGTATTCGCACCCATGGTGTTGATACCGACTACAACCTCGACTTTGACTTTGTTCATGGCAGTGAGTACCGCCGCATTACGCATTTAGGTGACTTAATCAGTGGCTTAATTGAAGAAGGTGCTTACATCAAGCGTGGTGAACGTCGCCAAGACATCGATAACTTTGAAGAAGCTTTGACTTGGTTAACGCGTGAATCACGTCGCGGCCTATACGTACAGCGCTATAAAGGCCTTGGTGAAATGAACCCAGAACAACTTTGGGAAACCACCATGAACCCTGAGACGCGCCGTATGATGCGTGTAACGGTCAAAGATGCAATTGCAACCGACTTACTATTCACCACATTAATGGGTGATGCTGTTGAGCCGCGCCGTGCATTTATCGAAGAAAATGCCCTAAAAGCAGCGAATATTGATATTTAATTATTCGGCTAACTAAATAATATTTAATAACCCCATACGAAAGTTTGGGGTTATTTTTTTATAAATTTTTTGATCACTATTATCTTATTTCCACTCCTTAATTAAACTAGTAATAAAAAAATAAAAAAACAAAGCCCATCAATAGAGAACCACATCATAAAAAACAAAACAATTTAAAATAAAGTTTATTACTTTAATTAATAACGATTTTGTATTTTCAAAACTGTCATAAAAAATAAATATATTATAAATAAACTCCGCCAAATGAAATTTTAACCAATAGCATCGGCGGGATTACAATGAGAAAAACCTGTATATCAGCATCAATAACTTTATTACCATTCATATTCACAAGTACTCTAATAGCAAAAAATCATATTATAGAATTAGAGAAAAATATTATCGATACAAGAAATGTATGGCTTGAAGATATAAAACACAATGTTATTAATAATACCCCTAAAGAAGGCAGCGAAGTTGCTGAGCAAGATAGGCTTATTAGCAATGAATACATCAATATCAAGGGTGAAAGAAAAAATTTAGCACTCGCAGATAAATCCCAAAGCTCAGATTATTTATTTAATAGTTATCAAACGATACTGTTTGGCGAACAGGATATTAATATAAAAGACCATAAACAATATAAAGAAATCCGTTCGTTACATGATACAAGCACTCGTGCCTATGATGAAAAAAAACAACGTACTAGGTCGATTGATTTTATTCTAAAAGACCATTTTAAGCGTGGTCGTCCTTACCAAGTATTGGATGACGAAGGTCATTATATTGCAGGTTATTCACATATACAGGGCTCATCTTACCCTAGCGGCCATACATGGAATGGTTTTAAACAAGCGGCAGTATTGGCGATGATTTTCCCTGAAAAAGGCAGTGAAACGTTCAACCGAGCGATTGAATACGGTGAAAGCCGCGTAATTGTTGGTGCACACTTCGCTACCGATACCATCGCTTCTCGTGTCGGTAATTATTATTTATTATCACAGCTGCTATCCGATGAAAAAAACAGCAAATTCATTGTTGAGTCGGCTAAAAATATTCGTACAGATATTTCATCGTCATGTTCAAATAACAGTCAAAATTGCCTAACCGTATCTAACCCTATAACCAATGACCATATTGGTTACTATGGAAAAAAAGAAACGCAAAAGATATCTATGATCGAGCCTAAAAATATACCTAAAACAGCGGGTTATTTACTTCGATTACGCTTCCCATACTTGAATAAAACACAGTGGAACAATATTTTAGCCAGCACTGCGTATCCAAGCCAATCTATTGCGGGTTGGAATATCAAAGAAAATGATCCAAATAGCTATTGGGGGTTAATTAACTTACCTGCGGCTCATCATGGCCCCTCCTATTTATATGAAAACTTTATCGTCAATCAAGACGTTAATGACTTTGATATTGCCAATTTCGGTAAGCTAGATGAATGGAAAAATAATATTCAAGGTACGGGAAAGTTAACGAAACAAGGCCTAGGGACATTAGTATTATCTGGCAACAATACCTTCGCAGGCTTTACAGTAAACCAAGGCCATTTAGTCTTAACAGGTGAGAATAAATACTCGCAAAAATCCCATATAAATGGCGGAACGGTTACCCTTAAAAAACACTTAGATTCCGCAGTTGATGTCCAGAAAGGAACGTTAGTCTTAGATGACGGAAAAATCGGTGCTTCGGTGAATATTAACCACCACGGTTTACTGACGGGTAATGGGAGCATTCGACAATTAACCGCTAACCAAGGTGCAGTTGTTGCACCCGGTCACTCAATTGGCACAATTAACATCATTGATTCCGTAACTTTTGCCCCCAACAGCCATTATTTGGTTGAAATCAATTCAGCAGGTAAAAATGATAAAGTCATCAGCCAAGGCTCAGCTTCATTAAAGGGTGGTACCGTCAGTGTCACGCTTGAAAATCAAAATAACCCGCTTTCTAAGCAAGATATCAACCAGTTATTTGATACACAATATACGATATTAAGCGCTCAAAAGGGGGTTGATGGCCAATTTGATGCTGTTGTGCCTAATTACCAGTTTATTGGAACGACACTAAATTACACCCCCAAAGAGGTTACACTTAAGGTAGGGCGCAATAACACTGCATTTTCCAGTGCAGCTGAAACGCAAAACCAAACCGCTGTGGCTAACGCTATTGAAACGCTTCCTACGCACCATGCTCTCTATAACCAAATGTTAAAAAGCCAAACAAAACAACAAGCTCAAGCGATATTTCGCAATGTCACCGGGCAAATATACGCTGACCTATTATCCAATCAAATAAATAATAGCCGTCAGATTAAAGAAACAGTACTTGAACAAGCTCGCTTGTCTGGATCATGGGGTAGCGAAAGCAAAGGCAATGTATGGGTCAAAATGCTCTATGATTGGGATAAAACGACTGGCGATAACAATGCCACTGGGTATAAGTCATCAAATTATGGTCTATTGCTTGGGGCAAATCGACGTTTTATTAACGAAAAAATGACATTAGGTATCGCCGCAGGTTTTAGCCAAAGTGACTTATCTAACCACTTTGACCACGCTAACAGTAATAACTACCATGCCGCCATTTATGGTAGCGCTTTATGGCAACCTATCGCGGTTCGTGCAGGGCTCGGTCACACTTCACATCTTATTCATACCGAACGCTCAATCAGTGATGGCACAAGTCACTCAGCGAGCTATTATACCAACACACATCAAGCTTTTATGGAGCTGGCCTATCCAATTAACTCAAATGGGATAAATATTGAGCCATTCACCAATCTCACTTATATCAGCGCAATGAATCATGCTATTAATGAAAACATCAACAACACATCACTACAGGCACGTAAACAGCGCATCAATACGATGTTATCTACCCTTGGGCTACGCCTTGATAACCAATGGAAATTGAGTAAAACATCAAATATCGGTTTACACGGTGAGCTTAATTATCAATACCAATATGGGAATTTAAATAGAGGGATAAAATTGAATTTTACCGATACCCCGAGCTCATTTACAACGCATAGTGTTCCTGCATCACGCCATGGTGTCGCATTAAAAGTCGGTACCGATATCAATATAAAAGAAAATACTAAGCTATCAATTAATTATAATAAATTTTTATCAAAAAATTATCACGATAACAATATTGATGCCAAAATTGCGGTAACTTTCTAACTCAATACTTTACCTCCCCTCGCAACTTGTGGGGGGCAGGTCATGACTAAACCTAACGCTCTTTTACAGTTTTTTACGCCATTATTTTGATTACCTTACCTTTTTTTATGTTATAAACGAACAATGTCTTAAGTTAATTAGATGTTAACTTATTATTTTAAATTGCCTCTATAACCTCAGGTAAGGTCAAAAATACGTAAAATAACACTATGATACGCCAAATTATTATTTCAATTTATGCATTATTGATATCTATCACCCCTGTATTTTTCAGTGGAGATGTTAGCATTATCGCTGATATGGCCATCGTAATTTCAGGAGCACTGATAATACTGTTGTGTGCAGGTATTTATCGTTTTTTGCTTGGCAAAATTTTCACGGTGTTTGTTTCACTCCTGTGGGCTCTCAATTTATCTGTTTCGTTTTTCTTTTATCAAAAGCACGATATCCGCTTTTCTTCTTCGATTGCAGAAACTTTTATCAATACCAATAGCAGTGAAACCGTAGGAATGCTTTCCTATAACATTGGTTATGTTATTTTTTATTTATTTGTTTTTTCTGCTTATTTAGCATGTATTCATCAATGTGCAAAATACATGAATCGTCGTATAACAACGACAAGTATGGCTCTACTTTGTGGCTATCTATTAGCTATTCCAACCTATTACCCCTCATTACTAAGCAAGCCTGATAGCGCGTTATTGATCACAGAAAAATACTTCTTAAATACCCCTTTCTACAATGCGGCAGCTTTAGTAAAAAATTTATATGAAAACAGAGGCATAAAAAAAATATCATCACAAAAGGTCGCATTTAACTACCAGAAAAAAGCGTCTGAAACTGAAATCTATGTGCTTGTCATTGGTGAGTCATTACGCCGTGACCATATGAGTTTTTATGGCTATCAATATGATACAACGCCCAATTTAAATCAGCGAAAATCACAAATACTGGCGTTTCAACAAGCCTATTCTCCGGCGCCGGTGACTATCTTGTCGGTTCCCATTTCACTGTCCAATATTCGTTTTGAGCAGATGCAGGATAAATCACACTATTCGGACAATATCATTTCATTAGCCAATCATGCGGGCTTTAAAACCTATTGGGTCAGCAACCAGGGAAAAACCAATAAACGTACTAGTGTCATTTCTGCTATTGCTTCTATGTCACAAAAGAAAACGTGGAACGAATTTGTCGGCTACGATGAAGAGCTGCAAGATGACTTCAATAACGCGATCAATGACCCTACTGATAAGAAAAAACTCATTGTGTTACATACTTATGGTAGCCATGAACCTGCTTGTAACCGCTTCCCTGAAACTGAACTAAAAACATTTAGTGGCCAAGAAGATGACGATTGCTACGACAGTTCCGTCGCTTATACCGATAAATTTATCGAAAACCTAATACAACAACTCGAAGGGAAACCTGCGACTTTGATGTACTATTCAGACCATGCGTTGCAACGCTTAGACAGCGATAACAATATTCACTACCACCATGGTGTTAACAACCCAAGAAAAGAAGCCTATGAAATTCCTTTGCTGATTTGGTACAGCGAAAGCGCCAGTAAACCAAACATCAAACCAGTAAACTTGCAGTCACCTTATTCTACAGCGAATAATTATTGGCTAATCAGTGATTGGCTTAATATACAACAAGGTTCACAACAAGCTTGCTTATCACCTTTACGTGAGTGTTATCAACCCAATAAAAATATTCAGGTCATTGATGGCAATCGAAATATTTTATCCATTAGCCAATTACCTTCTGAAACGATAGATCCACAATAAAACAGACCTACAATAAAACTCGATATTTTGGCAATATTTGCTCATAGTTAACAAATATGAATCCAATACACTTATCGAGTCGAGGCCTGAATGTTCGATTTAGTTTTTTTACGTGAGTTACTGGTGTCTAGTGTTCACGTGCTTCAATTACTGTTAGAAGCTATTTCAGTTATCTGCGTAGTGATTGGGTTAATCAAGACCCTGATCGTGTGGATGAGAACCCAAAAAACACGAATGGCTCGCTATTGTTTTGGTGATTGGCTAGCCACTGCGTTAGAGTTCCAATTAGCCGCTGATATCTTAGCCACAACCGTTGACCCAGATTTAGATAGCCTCATTAAACTCGGTATTATTGCTGTGATCCGAACGTTCTTGAACTATTTCTTAGCAAAAGAGTTAGAACACCAGCCACCGCAGAATGAACCGGCTCGTCACTAATTTAGGTACAAAAAAACCTGCATATTAAATTATGCAGGCTTATCGAATACGACTTATTACGGTGCCGCGCTTATAATAAAATTCTTAACATACGACGAAGAGGCTCAGCGGCGCCCCACAGCAATTGGTCACCAACCGTAAAGGCGGATAAGTATTCAGGGCCCATATTCAGTTTACGCAAGCGACCAACAGGGGTGCTAAGCGTGCCAGTGACAGCCGCTGGAGTTAACTCACGCATAGTGATTTCGCGGTCATTAGGAACCACTTTCACCCAATCATTATGTGAGGCAAGCAATTGCTCAACTTCATTCAACGGAATATCTTTTTTCAGTTTCAATGTGAAAGCTTGGCTATGGCAGCGCAGCGCACCCACACGGACACACAGCCCATCAACTGGAATAATATTACTGCCCGTTTCCAAAATTTTGTTGGTTTCTGCTTGGCCCTTCCACTCTTCGCGGCTTTGGCCATTTTCTAACGCTTTATCAATCCATGGGATCAGGCTACCCGCTAATGGTACGCCGAATGCATCCGTTGGCATTGTGCCACTGCGAGTGAAATCTGTGACTTTTTTCTCGATATCTAAAATAGCGGAGGCCGGGTCTTGGAGTTCTTTAGCCACTTGCGTGTGCAAAGACCCCATTTGTGCCAGAAGCTCGCGCATATTGCGTGCCCCAGCCCCTGAAGCAGCTTGATACGTTGCCACAGATGCCCATTCCACTAAATTATTAGTGAACAACCCACCTAAAGACATCAACATTAAACTTACCGTACAATTCCCACCGACAAAGGTCTTAATGCCTTTATTTAAGCCATCTTGGATATGTTGGTTATTCACGGGATCCAGAATAATAATCGCATCATCTTTCATACGTAATGAAGACGCCGCATCAATCCAATAACCATTCCAGCCAGACTCACGCAGTTTAGGATAAACTTCATTCGTGTAGTCGCCGCCTTGGCAGCTAATAATAATATCCAATGCTTTTAGTGCATCGATATCAAAAGCATCCTGTAAAACGCTACGATGGCCACCATAAACCGGTGCTTCCGCACCCTGTTGTGAAGTGGTAAAGAAAACAGGACGGATCGCATCAAAATCACGTTCTTCTACCATTCTCTGCATCAATACTGAGCCGACCATTCCTCGCCAGCCAACAAACCCTACATTTTTCATTTTTACTCACCCTGTTCGTTTAAATTTTCACCAAAAAATTTCTAGTTTCGACCCCACAAAGTAAATACCGTCATTGTTATCATTCATTCAGTATTCACAAAAATTGAAGCTAGAAATTTTTCGCATGTATTAAACCTGACAAAATATGCATCTATGTGCAAGTGAATTTCATCACTAATAATAAGAAGATTAGTAATCATGCTAATGATCGAGGGAATCAGTGGACAAAAAAACAAATAAAAAAAAGCCACGGCAGAGAGCAATAATCTGCAATGGCTAAGTAAATACAATATAAAGCGATACAGGAAATTTTATAATTATGTTTAAATTCAATAATTAACGTTTTTTCTTACAGCCTTGCACTGCTTTAAAACGCGGGTTTGTTTTGCATATCACATATACCCGGCCACGACGGCGAACAATTTGGCAATCTGGATGACGGGTTTTTGCCGTTTTTAATGAACTCAGTACTTTCATCTTTATTTACCCTCTGACTGTAAAAAACGACCAAAACGCTTTTGAAACTGTGCCGTTTTACCTTCCTGAGAAATCATTTTCTGTTTACCGGTATAAAACGGATGCGACTGAGAAGAGACATCAAGCGTGACATACGGAAATATTTCACCCTCATACTCGATTGTTTTTTCGGTTTTTATTGTTGAGCCTACTTTAAAATAGGCATCTGCACTTGTGTCATGGAAAACCACGGTACGATATTGTGGATGGATCCCCTGTTTCATAATAACCACCTAAATGTAATGTTATAATATAACAGTATAACATTTGAGATAACGGTGCAATTATTTTTTATTCAAAAAGGCTAAAAAGCTAAGAAAAGAGTCCATATACAAAATAAAAACCAAAACAGTAATTTATCCTCTGATGAACTTTTGTATAATTAGGCCAGTAGATTCCATCACTTATTATTTATCAAATAGATACATTATCTTTTTAATAAATAAGCCATTAGGGGAAGATGAAAATGTATTACGGCTTTGACATGGGCGGGACAAAAATTGAACTTGCCGTCTTTGACAACGAATTAAATCAGGTCTGGCAAAAACGCGTTCCTACACCTAAAGATGATTACCAGACACTCTTAAATACGTTTCTCGAACTCACTCAAGAAGCAGATAAAAAATTTAGCTGCCAAGGAAAAGTCGGTGTTGGCGTCCCTGGTATCGTAAACCATGCGGAAGGAACCGTATTTACAACCAATGTCCCTACTGCACAATACAAACCTTTAGTTCATGACCTTGCTAATATATTACAACGTCCAGTAAAAGTGGAAAATGACGCCAATTGTTTTGCATTATCAGAAGCTTGGGACCCTAATTTCAAGCGCTTCCCTACTGTTCTTGGCTTAATTTTAGGGACTGGTGTGGGCGGTGGGTTTATTATAAATGGCAAAGTTTTATCCGGTAAAAATGGAATTGCAGGGGAAATAGGTCACATGAATCTCAGCGTTCGTGGAGCCAAGCTATTAGGGGAAAAAGTCCCTGAAATAACTTGTGGCTGTGGCCAAACAGCTTGCTTTGAAACCTATCTATCCGGTCCGGGCTTTGAGCGTATTTATTCCTCATTCACCAATGAAAAACGTTCGGCTATCGAAATTATTGAGCTATATAAGCAAGGTAATATTCAAGCAAAAGAACATGTTAACCGTTATATGTCATTACTTGCGATGTTTATGGGGCAAATCGTCACTGTTTTTGACCCCGATTTAGTGGTGATTGGCGGAGGCTTATCACAATTTGAAGAGATCTATAAACAACTACCAGAAGTGCTTCCACAATACCTATATGGCATAGCAACATTACCTGCAATCGAAAAAGCGCGTTATGGTGACTCTGGAGGCGCACGAGGTGCGGCATTCCTGAACTTGATAGACTAATCTTACTTTTTTGCGCTTCATAGATAATTTAAATAATGAAGCGCAAATTTATCACCCTAATCATCCCTATTCTCCCCATTTTGTACTTTAAACACCTGTTCTTTGTTTGAGAATGATTATCATCAACTTAATTTTTAATGGTAAAATCCTATCTCATTGATGCCTTGCTGTTATCAATAAAACTTTAGGAATAACTTCACCAAATAAGGCTGGATAAATAACCAGTATTGTAAGAAACTCAAAAAAATAAAAAGTGCTTATAGACTAGTCTGATACTGCAATTAATTAAAAAATATATTATTAAGCTAAATAATTTTATGGTGATAAATTAAACAAACGTTCCTTTTCACATAAGCTCAATAATGCATTAATAATAAAGAGAAAACCCTATGAGTTTGTTTTTCCATAACAGTTTGATGTTCCCGACAATTATCTTTAGTGGTTTGCTAATCATTGTTCTATTTTATTGGTTGTGTGCCGCTTTTGGATTATTGGATATCGACAACTTTAATCTTGATACCGAATTTGACGCCGGTATTGATGCAACGGGTTTCGCAGGCTGGTTAACCAAACTTGGCTTAGCAGGGATCCCGGTCACAATTATTGTCACGTTATTTACTCTTTTTGGCTGGATAATCAGTTATTTCAGCGTACATATCTTTATTCGCTTCATTGATACTGATTTATTACGTTATCTCGTCAGCTTCGCCGTTTTTGCGATCACCCTATTTATCTCTCTTCATTTAACCGCTTTGTGCTTAAAACCTGTGCGCAAAAAATTGGTGAATCTCAATAAACCTAAAACAGTACAACAGCTTATCGGTAAATACGCCACAGTACGTTCAGGAACGGTAAATGAACAAAATGGCGAGGCACTATTAGAAGATGGCGGGGCTGGGTTAATTTTACAAATACGCGCCCCATCCTCCGAGCAGTTAAAACGCGGTGATCGTGTTGTCATCATTAGCTATGACGCATCATCGCACAGTTACCAAGTTGTCAGTGAAAATGAGTTTCGCCACGGATAACTTCACTTTTAAAAAATAAATATCTTGCTTGCATAATCGAAATGACGTCATCGTCAGAACCAATGGAGAATTAATATGGATTTGGCTGCACTAATGCCCTTTTTAACCATTATCGGGGGGATCATCCTAGTTATTCTAGGCTTCTTTGGATTATTCAAAGCCTTCTATATCAAAGTTCCACAAGGTACTGCTTTGATTGTCAATGACATGTCGTCACAGCCTAAAGTACATTTTACTGGGGCATTAGTTTACCCTGTCATCTATAAAAAAGAATTCATGCGCATTTCATTGCTGACCTTGGAAGTTGACCGCCGAGGCAAAGACGGGCTGATTTGTCATGATAACTTACGTGCTGATATCACTGTTGCGTTCTATTTGCGCGTAAATGAAACGACAGAAGATGTACTGAAAGTGGCTAAAGCTATCGGTGTTGACCGTGCATCAGACCATCAAGCAGTCAGTACATTATTCAGTGCAAAATTCTCTGAAGCGTTAAAAACAGTGGGTAAGCAACTGGATTTAGCCACTTTATTTGAAAACCGGCAAGACTTCCGTGATCGCATTGTTGATGTGATAGGAAAAGACCTTAACGGCTATGCACTTGAAGATGTGGCGATTGATTACCTAGAACAAACACCAAAATCAGCCTTAGATCCAAACAATATCTTTGACTCCGAAGGTATTCGTAAAATTACTGAAATTACCGCGATCCACAATATTGAAACCAACCAAAAAGAGCGTGACCAAGAGCTCGCAATTCAAAAGAAAAATGTTGAAACTCGCGAAGCAAGTTTGGCTTTAGAGCGCCAACAAGCCGATGCCGAAGCTCGCCAAAAGCGTGAAATTGATAATATTCGCGCCCGTGAACAAGCTGAAACCTTACGTGTTCAAGAGGAAGAGCGCCTTAAAGCAGAGCAAGCGCGTATTCAAACCCAGCAAGAAATTGAAATCCGCGAAGAAAATCGCATGCGAGAAGTTGAAGTCGCACAACAAAACCGTACTCGAGCTGTAGCTATCGAAGAAGAACGAGTGAGCCGCGCACGTGAACTTGAGATTGTTGCCCGAGAAAGAGAAGTTGAGTTACAACGTATAGAAAAAGAAAAAGCACTCGAAGAAGAACGCAAAAATATCTCCAATGTTATACGTGAGCGTGTAGCCGTTGAAAAAACCGTGGCACAAGAAGAAGAGCGCATCAAAGAAGTTCGTGAAGTCTCTGAAGCTGAACGCATGCGCCAAGTCACCGTGATTAACGCACAGGCAGAAGCAGAAGAGTCACTCGTTCGCCAAGTGAAAAAAGCCGAAGCTGATGAAGCCAGTGCTAAACACCGTGCAGAAGAAATAAGCACCATGGCACAAGCAGAACTCGAAGCATCTGCAAAGCAAGCTGAAGCCAAAAAACGCTTAGCTGAAGGGGTTGAGGCCGAACACGCGGCATTAGGTTTAGCAGAAGCTCGAGTTCGCCAAGCAACTGCAGAGGCAGAAGAAAAAGAAGGGCTTGTTCTTGCCAATATTACGGCTGAAAAACTGTTAGCAGAAGCACGTGGGCTGAAAGAAAAAGGCTTAACGGAAGCTCAGGTTATGGAAGCTAAAGCTAAAGCAGAGCAACAACAAGGGTTTGCTGAAGCAAAAATCCTTGAAGAGAAATTAGCAGCCCAAGCTCGTGGTGAAGAACAGCAAGCAAATGCTAAAGAAAAACTAGGCTTAGCTGACGCGAAAGTACTGGAAGAAAAACTGGCAGCACAAGCTCGAGGGGAAGGACAATTAGGTTCAGCGCAAGCCGAAGTTATCCGCCAACGCTTGAAAGCTGAAGCCGATGGTTTAACCGACAAATTTAAATCAATGGATCACCTCAGCGATACCGCACGTTCACATGAAGAGTTCCGTATGCGCCTTGAGAAAGAGTTCGAACAATCCATGGCCTCTATCGACGCAAATAAAGAAATTGCCCGCGAGCAAGCTGATGTACTGGCTGCAGCACTTAGCAAAACCAATATTGAAATCGTGGGCGGCGACGGCAGCTTCTTCAATACCTTCTCTAAAGCACTAAGCCTCGGTAAAGCGGTTGATGGCTTTATGGATAAAAGCAGTTTTGCAAAAGAAAATGTCGAAAAGCTCATTAATCGAAGCAAAGAAGACAAGAAAATTGATATTGCAGCATTACTGAAAAACCCAGAAGTTCAAGACCTTATAAACGGTTTTATGGCAACTAAAGGCACTAACCAGCCAGCCAAAACAGTCTTGTCAAAACCGATTCCACCAACGGATGACCAGCTGTAAACCTTTAGCACATTGGGGGAGTGAACCTGCCCCCTATTATTTTCCATTATTTGTTTTCCATTTTTATTGTCTTAGTTAAGGGAATTCGCTGCGCAATGTCAGATATTCAGGATACGGATCGCGAACAAGAAATACTCGATAGCGCTGTTGCAGAAGGCGGTGCTTATGAAATATTACGTAAACGCCTGACAGACCAAGGGCAACAACTGCATCAAAAAGCCGCACAACTTAATGAAATGCGGTTGGATGAATTTGGTCAAAGCCAAATGGATATTATTGGTCGTATTCGCATTCGTACTGAAAATAATTGCCAAGCAAGGGATATTGTCCGCGTCGGTGAATGGCTTTTATTTGGCTATAACGTATTCCTCGGCCTAAAAAAAGAAACACACCTCGAAGATGTATTTTCACTATATCGGTTAATTGAAAACAACGATGAGTTTGATGTTGAAGCCGTCCCTTATGAAGAAACTTTCTTAAATGATAATCGCTTTGTTCAAGACTTTACTGAACTCTATACCTATTATAAGAACACACAGTTACTGCAACTTGTTGAACGGGACGGCAAACTTCTCGCTAGCTTTCAAATTGGCGATCGCATCACGGATGTGCGAGTTTTCCGCTGGTCAATCTCCAGCGACAAACGCAAAATTGAGTATATTGATAACCGGGGTGAACGCGATATTGCCCTCCCTCCAGCCTATGACTTTGAATGGCAAAAAACCACACGAGAAGACACTGTTAACGGTCGATACCCTCACATCAATGTTCTTGACACTGTATTCATAGAAACTATTGGTGGTGATTTAACCATCAAATGTGAAAATAATACTGAAGATGGTTTAGGGATTTACCGAGAAGCAGTTCTTGATAAAAACCAATCTTTGGATGACGCACAAATTGAATATGCACAAACTGGCAGCCTAATTCTCTTAAAAGTTTTACCTTATCGGGAAGAAACTTGGCGTTACTTGGTTTACAACACACTCTCTCAATCCGTACAACGTATTGATGCTATTGGGCAAGCATGTGTCCAGCTACCAGAAGACCACGGTATTATTTTCCCTGGCGGCTACTACTTACAAAATGGTGACTATAAAACGTTTGAGCAATCTATGGATGGAATGCGTTTTCGCCGTTTGCGTCGTTCTCCAAATGGAGAGGATGTCCTATATGTTTTCTATTCACCAAATCAAGGACGCATTGCCCTATTCAATTATAATTTAATTGAACGCACACTTTCGGTTCCACTTATTGGCCATGGCTATGCCATGCTTGAAGATGGAAAAATGGTGTTATTTGAAGGTGAAGGGGAAGAAGCGACTCGCGTTCACCCTATGCAAGTTTGGCAGACCCCATTTTACTCAGAAGAATTTGCCGACCAACAACCAACTCGTAGCGGTTTTTTAGGGCGTATAGGCAATGCAGATTTAGTTCGGGGCATTTCTGAAATATTGAATATTTCCAAAGAAATAGAAGGCAGTCAAATTTCCATCGCTCGCTACGAACTACTCAGCCAACAAGCAAAAAATTTACTGGATATTTATTACTGGTTTGGTGATGAACAATGCCTTGGTATTGGCAAATTGCTCAAAGAAATCACCCAGACAAGTGAACTCGTCCTTGATGAATATGAGAAGGTCGAAAGCATACAGCAGCAATCTGCCAAATCAATGAATGAGGCCATCAGCCGCCAAAAATCATTACTTTCACTGACGTTGCCTGAAAGTTGGGCTGATATTCAACAATTTGTTGATGGCTTAAATGCCCTAAGTGCTCAGCGCGGGCACTTGATTTCACTACGTGAATTTCGCTATATGGATTTAGAAAAGCTTAGCGAAATGGAAAGTGAAATAGAGAAAAATCAACAGTATGTCTCACAAGAGACCGCTGTCTTTCTCGCTAGCGATAAAGCATTACAGCCCTTTAAAACACAATTAACTGTTTTCGAAGAACAAATAGAAAAAGCCCAAAACAGTGCTCAGCTAGACATTCCAATGAAAGATATGGAAAAAATGTCTACTGATTTAGATATGCTATCAAACTTAATGGCTTCACTGAGTTTCAACGATGTCACACAACAAACTCACATTATTGATGCTATTTCGCAAATCTATGCTCAGCTAAACCAATCTCGAGCTCGTTTACAACAAAAACGAAAATCGCAAAGCAGCGTGGAAACTGTTGCTCAATTTGGCGCACAATTCCGGCTGTTCAGCCAAGGCATTACCAATGCCCTGTCTCTTGCCACTGATCCTGAGCGTTGTGATGATCAGCTATCAAGATTACTTGTTCAGTTAGAAGAACTCGAAAGCCAATTTAGCAATCATGATGAATTTCTTGATGATATATTGGCTAAGCGGGAAGAATTACTCGAAACATTTGAATCACATAAACAAGTTCTTATTGATGACCGCCAGCGCCGCGCACAAAATTTAGTTACTGCGGCTGATCGTCTACTAGACAGCCTGCAACGACGAACAGCCCGTTTACAGTCTCAAGATGAACTCAATGCCTTCTTTGCCTCAGACCCTCTAGCGCTTAAAACACGTGAAATAATTGAAAAATTAAGGGATATTAACGATAACGTTAAAGCTGATGACATTGACGCACGTTTGAAATCCTCTCGAGACCAAGCCATTCGAGTTTTGCGTGATAAAACAGATATTTTTGAAGATGGTGGAAATGTCATTAAGCTCGGGCGTCACCGGTTCAGCGTAAACACCCAAGAGCTTGACCTTACTATTTTACCCAAAAATGAACAACTCTGGGTTTATCTCACAGGAACAGACTTCCAAGAACCCATAGAAAATGAACAATTATCACAGCTCAAACCTTATTGGAGCGCTTCATTAGAATCTGAGTCTGATACGGTTTACCGTGCCGAATACCTCGCTTATTCAGTTATCTATGCCGCAACAAAACGCCAAGATGGGCTAGATTTTGACATTCTAAAAAACGCATTAACATCAACAGAAAAACTTGAAAAAATTGTCCGTGATTTTGCGAGCCCACGTTATAAAGAAGGCTATGAGAAAGGTATTCATGACCACGATGCGGTCGCTTTACTGAAAAAACTACTGCCACTCGGTGAAAGTGCAGATTTATTACGGTATAGCCCGACAGCCCGTGCTATCGCAGCTATTTATTGGGAGCAAGTACAAAACGACGATTTCCCCGCTTTATGGCCTGAACGTGCAAGAACAGCTATGAATATTCACCAATTATTCCATAATGACAATGCACTGATTGACCTACAAGCTGAAATCGAAGCGGGGATTAGCTTATTTTTACAAGATAACCCCATTCAATGCCAAGCTTATGAGCAAACCCAAGCCGCTGAATATCTTAGTTTTGTATTAGCAAGAACCCCAATAGAGCTCGTCTATAGCAAATACGCCAGGGAGTTAGTTTTAGCGCTCCAGAGCCGCTTAGAAGACGCTCATATGTGGGGTGATTTTAATCGCTCACAACAAAATTTAGGCACTCGCTACGCTCAGCGCTGGTCATTAGTTCAAAACTGGCTACAAGGGCTGTGCTCAACCCCTGAGTTTGCTCACCTTGTTCCATACATACCGGGGGCTATTGCCATTATTATCTTAGATAAAGTCGCTTCCGCTCGCTTTAGTGAAGCTGATCTTTACTTTAAGGTTAGTGGGTTGCTCGGAGAACACCCGACCATTGAAAACCAAACTCTAGCACTGAGTTTAGATAACTACTTCAGTCGTATGCGTGGTCAAAGGAAGCGATTCATTCCCGAATTTCGTCAGTATCAAGCGCTGCGCCAACAGATTGTGACTGAAGAACGTAGTCGTTTAAAACTGCATGAATACAAAGCAAAGCCTCTCAGCTCTTTTGTACGTAACAAACTGATAAACGACGTCTATTTGCCTATCATTGGCGATAATATGGCAAAACAAATTGGGGCCTTAGGGGAAGGTAAACGCACTGACCTCATGGGGCTGCTATTAATGATTTCACCGCCCGGGTACGGTAAAACCACATTAATGGAATATGCCGCTGACCGCTTAGGGCTAATTTTTATGAAGGTCAACGGCCCTGCTCTTGGCCATGATGTACTTTCTCTTGATCCTGAACAAGCGCCTAACGCAACCGCAAGACAGGAGCTAGAAAAACTCAATCTAGCTTTAGAAATGGGTAATAATGTGATGCTATACGTTGATGATATTCAGCACACACACCCTGAGTTTTTGCAAAAATTTATCTCCTTATGTGATGGAACACGGCGCATTGAAGGAGTTTGGAAAGGCAAAACCAAGACGTATGACATGCGGGGTAAAAAATTCTGTGTCGTTATGGCAGGGAATCCATACACCGAATCTGGGGAAGTATTCCGCATTCCAGATATGCTAGCAAACCGTGCGGATATTTATAACCTTGGTGAAGTGCTTGGTGGTATGGATGAAGCATTTGCTTTGAGCTATATCGAAAACAGCCTGACATCAAACCCAGTATTAGCCCCTCTTGCATTACGAGATCTAAACGACCTGTACTTATTTGTCGATAAAGCGATGGGCAAATCCGTCTCTACCAATACTTTAAGTTACCCATACTCTGATGCTGAAATTAATGAAATTACATCGGTAATTAGTAAATTAATCAAGTTACGGGATATTGTATTGAAAGTTAACCAACACTATATCGCTAGCGCAGCGCAATCCGATAAATACCGGACAGAGCCTGCATTTCGCTTGCAAGGTAGTTACCGTAATATGAATAAACTCAGCGAAAAAATCTCTTCAGTGATGAATAATGATGAACTTGAAAGATTACTCGATGACCACTACTTGGGTGAAGCACAGCTGCTCACAACAGGTGCAGAAGAGAACTTACTCAAACTGGCTGAACTGCGTGGTACATTAACAGAAAAAGATTCTGCACGTTGGCAACAAATCAAGAAAGACTTTATGCGTAACAAATCGTTAGGTGGAGATAATGCAGATATTGGTGATCGGGTTGTTGGCCAGCTAGCGTCACTTGTTGAAAGTGTTCAAGCACTAGGCAACCACTAATGAGCTATTTATCAGGGTATCCTCGCGTTAAGTTATTAACCTCAATTGTTGCAATTTTTATTATTGTTCAATCGGTTAATAGCTTAACTGCTGGCGGACTAACCCAGTTTGGGCTAGTTCCACGTACAGAATGGGGCTTGCTCGGTATCTTCTTCGCTCCATTTATTCATGGAAGCTGGGAGCATCTACTCAGCAATTTGCCCCCATTTATCATCTTAAGCGCATTATTGCTTCATCGCACCATCAAAGCTTACATATTGGCATCACTGTTTATCATTATTGCGGGTGGATTAGCAGTTTGGCTCATTGGTAGGAATGCAGTTCACATCGGCGCAAGCGGGTGGGTTTTTGGTTTATGGGGGTTGTTAATTGCTCAAGGCTTCTTCCGTCGAAACTGGGTTGATATCGCTATCGCATTATTAGTGCTGTTCTATTTTGGCACAATGGCGAGTGGCTTGTTACCGACTCACTTATACATTTCAACGGAATCTCATATAGCGGGGGCTATTGCTGGGGCTATCTATGCATGGCTGAGTCATCGTTACCATCAAAAAACCAATAATCGCTCACCTTAAATTAGCACCATCACAATTATGACTCACTTTTTATGCTTTATTTAAATTTA